>JAZBPM010000137.1:0-3459 GCA_036351615.1 Desulfofustis sp. | reverse complement strand
GCAGGACCGGCCGGCCATTCCGACCATGAGCCGATTTTCATCGTTCGTTGTGACGTCCCGTCATGGGGGTTAGTTACGAACGATGCGACTCGTTGGCACGTATTATGCTTTTCGGTTGGTGTTCGCTTTGAATCAACCTTCAGCGAAGGGAGCCCATGAAGATCATTATCGGAATCTATCAAAATCAGGACGACGCGGATGAGCTGTACCGACGCCAGGCAGCCGATCGTTCCGCCGTTACCGAAACCGGGCCGTTTTTTTCAAAAGACCAGGCCTTGTCGTGGATGGACTACCTGACCGCTAGGATCGTCGAATGTGATATCGTTGCCACTCCTGACGAGCGGACGGATGGTGGTCCGTGGTATGGTTTTACCATCGAAGTCGAAGAAGAGCCGCTGCGCCGGCAGGCCGGAGTTCGATGAAACGACCGAACCGCTCCAGTATCTGCCGTTTCCGGCGGATTGTCGGCAAACACAAGGGGCGGACGCTCTCCGTCCAGGATAAGTCGCCACCGGAAATATGAGCCGTTGTCGACTCACTTTCAACTGAGGTATGCCATGACGAATACGCCATCGACTGCCTGTATCGAACGTGATGTCGCCCCCTTTAAAGTGAGAGGGCTGGCGATTCCTTATCCGGAATTTGTTCCGCGTCTCTACAACCTCTGCCTCTCCTTGGGCTTTAAGCGGCACTTCGTAATGCCGTCCCGGGCATTCTGTTCCGATGAAAACCAGGGCTTTCCAATTATCCTGCTGAGCAAGCATTTTGGTGTTTTTCCCTTCGATCATGGTCGGGTCGGCGGGATCATGGCCGTCGATCGGCACGGGCCCCATGCCCATCATGGTGAAGATTCGCTTATCCTGCAGGCCAGCCATGTCGGTTATGATCCCAACACCGGCCTCTACGGCACCTATAAACGCCCCCTGCTCGAACGCAACGTGATCTCTCCGTCGTGCGGTAAAATCACGCTGGTCATCGACCCCTACCTGCGGCAGTTTCAGTTTGCCCAGCAGCGGATCTTCCTGCGGCGCAGTGAGAAAGGACAATACTTGATCAAGGCCCGCGACTCGCTGATCGATTTCTCCTCCAAACCGATTACCGACGGCCTGGTGCTGCGGCTCGATCGTATCGTCAAGGTCGACGATAACAATCGTATCGTGCCGGCGGCGACCCACACCACCTCGCACTCCTACGAGGTTTCCGAACACTTCAGGAACCGTCTGTATGCCGCCGGCTATCAGTGGCAGGAGGGAAGCGGCGAGCCGATCGGCAACCATCTGGCCGCGGATCTGTTCTTTTTCCGTGAAGAACTGCATGGCACCGATGAATCCATTCATCTCGAACGCAATCTCATCGAGTTCATGCCGCAGATTGTTACCCATAAGAGTCCGCAGCTCAAAGCGGCACAGATCAATATCCAGATGGAGTTTGCCCGCACTGTCGAGTCAATTCGCCAGGGAGGAGCGTATGAAGGAAAGAATCTGATCTATCTGGCCGGGCTTAATATCGATATTTCAGCCTTCGACGGTAACCCGGAAACCACTTATTTCGTCCCTTGGGCCGCTCATATCCAGCTACGCGAAAAGGCCCGGCAAGAGTTTCTGCACCCGCTCGAACAGGATGAATTATTTGCGATGCTGATGGCGCAGAGCAAGGAGAACGTCGATATGACTGATATCAAGGAACAGATCGGCAGGATGCTCAACTCTCCGCTGCATGATATTCGTACGCCGCAGTGACGGCGAGAGCAAAAGGGGAGATTGAACGAAATTCAGAATTTTTCAAGCTCCCCCAAATGTCCTGGTAATTACGAGCAACAGCGGAAGGCAGCGGTCCGGCGATCGCCGGGTGCAGCGCGAGCCACATTCATTCAACGATAGCTGGACCGGTTTGACATGAACTATTTTTTTGCTGCCCTGGGCCTGGTTTTGACAGGTGGCGTTGCTGCGCTGATCTTTCATCGACAGTTCCTGTTTGCCAAAGGCTTCTCCCTGCTGTTGACGGTGGCCGGCTGCGCCCTCGGCCTCGCCTCGCTGGCCGTGCCGTCAGATGGGCCGGCGACCGGTTGGTCTTTGACCTGGCTGCAGATTTTTCCCCTGTCCTGCACCGTTGACAGCCTTTCCGCCTTTTTCCTGGTGCCGATTTTCCTGATTTGCCCGCTGGCGGCGGTCTATAACATCGGCTATCAGGATGACGCCGGGGCCTCTCTGAAAACAATGGTCGGCGTGTTCTTCCTCAATCTGTTGCTGGTGGCCATGGCCTTGGTCGTGGTCGCGGGCAATCTGCTCACCCTCCTGTTGGCCTGGGAAGTGATGTCCCTGTCCTCGTTTTTTCTGGTGCTCTATGATTTTAAAAAGGAGACGACACGAAAGGCGGCGTACCTCTACCTCGTCTTCTCCCAGGCCGGCGTGTTGCTGATCAGTGCCGCTTTTGCCATTATTTACGGCAGCACCGGCAGTTTCCTGTTTGCCGGTGCCGCGACCTTGCCCGCCGATATCAAGCTGCTCGTGTTTTTTCTGGCCTGCGCCGGGTTTGGTTCGAAAGCCGGCGTCTTCCCGCTGCATATCTGGTTGCCGCACGCCCACCCGGCTGCACCGAGCCATATCTCGGCGGTACTGTCCGGCGTGATGATCAAGATGGGGATCTACGGGATCGTCCGGACCTATCTGCTGCTCGGCAGCCAGGACCCGCTGATCGGCCAGACGGTTCTGGTGCTTGGCATGGCCTCGGGGGTTCTCGGCGTCCTCTATGCCTTGGGCAAACACGATATCAAGCGACTGCTCGCCTATCACAGCGTCGAGAATATCGGCATCATCATGATCGGGCTCGGCCTCGGCATGCTCGGCGTGACCCTGGGCAACCCGGTCATGGCCGGCTTCGGTTTCGCCGGCGGCCTGCTGCACGTGTTCAACCATTCCATTTTCAAATCTCTGCTCTTCATGGGGGCGGGGGCGGTGGTCAAGGCGACCGGACACCACCACGTCGATGAACTGGGCGGCCTGATCAAACAGATGCCGGTGACCGGCCGAAGCTTTATCGCAGGTTCGGTATCGATTTCCGGATTGCCGCCGGGCAATGGTTTCATCAGCGAGTTCCTGATCTATTTCGCCGCTTTTCACGGGTTATCGGAAACCGGGGCGAACCTGATTCTGGTGATGCTGGCCATTATTTCGCTGGCGGTTATCGGTGGTCTTGCCGCAGCTTGTTTTACCAAAGTGATCGGCATCGTTTTTCTCGGCGAGCCGAGGCACGAGGAGCTGCGGTCGGTCGGTGAGGCCGGCAGCTGGATGAGTCTGCCGATGCTGCTGCTGGCCAGCTTCTGTCTGGTCATCGGTGTGTTTCCCGAGCCGTTCATCAACGCGGTCTTCCGGACGGTGGCCCAGATGGTGCCGGCTCTGGCCGTCGATCATGCCATGGTCGCCACGGCCGGAACCAGCCTCGCTTGGGCTGCCCGGCTGC
>JAZBPM010000136.1:0-2100 GCA_036351615.1 Desulfofustis sp. | reverse complement strand
CGACTGGAGATATGCTGACCGCATGGACCGGCATCTGACCATGGATGATCTCATCAACGCGTTTATGGACGACTGCATCGATCACATTCGCGCGCAACACCAACTCGAAGCCGTCAACCTGCTGGGAGTCTGCCAGGGCGGGACCTTTGCCGCTATCTACTCCGCGCTGCATCCCGAGAAGGTCAAGAACCTGATCACCATGGTGGCGCCGATCGATTTTGAAACCAACGACAGCCTGTTGTATGTCTGGAGCAAGTCGATGGATGTCGATCTGCTGATCGATGCCTACGGCATTGTCCCGGGCGACCTGATGAACCAGTCATACCAGATGCTGCAGCCCTTCACGCTGACGTTCCAGAAGTACCTCAACATGGTCGACACCATGGCCGACAGCGAAAAATTGGCGGCCTTCCTGCGCATGGAGAGTTGGATTTTCGACAGCCCTGATCAGCCGGGCGAAGTCCTGCGGCAGAATGCCAAGGATCTTTTTCAGGAAAACAAGCTGGTCAAGGGCGAATTTGAAATCGGTGGCCAGCGGGTTGATCTGAAGCAGATCAGCATGCCCGTTCTCTGCATCTACGCCGATTACGACACCCTGGTCCCGCCGGCTTCATCGAAGAAGCTGCTCGAGTATGTAGGGACCAGGGACAAGCAGGAAATGTCCTACCCCGTCGGGCACGTCGGCATGTTCGTCTCCGGGAAAACCCAGGCAACCCTGGCCCCGAGAATTGCCGAGTGGATTAATCAGCGTATTTAAGGATTTCAGTAACTAAACCCGTCCACATGATGTGGGCCAATTCCCCTAGAATGGATTGAGTATGAACGTTAAGAATAATGTTTTTGTAGTCACAGGCGGCGCGCGCGGCCTCGGCTTTGCGATTGCCGAGGACCTTGCGTCAGGTGGTGGTAAAATTGCCCTGGTCGATATGAATAAAGAGGGTCTGGATCATGCGGCCACTGCTTTGCGGAAGTTTAATGTCGAGGTCCGCTGTTATGTCGCCAACGTCGCAGCCGAAGAGGAAGTGATCGCCATGTTTGATCATATTCAGGAGGATTTCGGTCAGATCGACGGACTGGTCAACAATGCTGGTATTACCCGTGATGCGTTGCTCGTCAAGCGGAAAAACGGTGTAACAACCAAGATGCCCCTTCATGACTGGCAGCAGGTCATCGACGTCAACCTGACCGGGGTTTTTCTTTGCGGTCGTGAGGCGGCAGCCAAGATGGTCGAAACCGAAAGACGCGGTGTCATCGTCAACATCAGTAGTGTCAGCCGTGACGGCAATATCGGCCAGAGCAATTATTCGGCCGCCAAGGCAGGCGTCTCAGCTTTGACCGCCACCTGGGGCAAGGAACTGTCACGGTATGGGATCCGCGTCGGCGCCGTCGCGCCCGGCTTCGTCAACACTGACATGGTCAAAACGATACCTGGGCCGGTTCTCGAAAAATTGCTTGAGCTGATTCCCCTGCGGCGTCTGGCCGAACCGGCAGAAATTGCTCACAGCGTGCGTTACATTATCGAGAACGAATATTTCACCACCAGAACCATCGCGATCGGTGGCGGCATGCAGGTCTAAACTGGGCCCGGGAGAGAGCAAACGGCATCAGTCAGCCTAACCTTGACAGACGGTTCCAGGGGTTATCCCTGACTCCTTGAAAGAGGATGGTTTACTCGCAGCTGACATTTTTGGAGAGCTTGCCGGCTGGAACCGGAACAATAACCAATTTTTACGAGGTGCAACCATATGAACCAGGTCTACGTTGTCGATGCATTACGCACTCCCTTCGGCAGTTTCGGTGGCGTTCTGGCCGATGTCCCCGCCACCGAGCTGGCGGCGACCGTCACCAGGGCATTGCTCGAAAGACATCAGATCGATCCGTCGATTATCGATCAGTATATTGCCGGGCAGGTTGTCTCGACCGGTTGCGGGCAGGCCCCGGCACGGATCGCCATGCGCAAGGCCGGTCTCCCGGATACGGTTCCGGCCATGACCATCAACAAGGCCTGCGGCAGTGGTCTAAAAGCCATGATGCTGGTCGCCGATACGATTCGTTTGGGAGATGACCATGTGGGCATTGCAGGTGGCATGGAGAACATGT
>JAZBPM010000135.1:0-2989 GCA_036351615.1 Desulfofustis sp. | reverse complement strand
TACGAACAATAAAAAACAGGTCCCTCGGGGCTGTTGGTTTCTGCCGGAGGATGCATCGCGAAGGCCCGGCTGGACGGAGAATCAGGCCCGAAGGGCTGCGGACAGGACGTCCGCAGCCGGCGGCCAGGCCATGGATGGCCTGTCTGCCGGCCTCGGAGGCAAGCCGATCAGGCCGCAGCGCAGCAGCTGGAGGCAGAAGCCACCAGCCCCTTCCGACCACAATATTGATTCTTATTGAAAAAGGCTCTGCGTAGTGGCCGAATTGATTTGCTAAACAGGTCACAGCGATGTCGGATTACTCTCTTCGCTACCGCTCGGCCAGCACGGCCAGCAATCTTCGGTGGATATCGTCGAAGCCGCCGTTCGATAGAATGGCAATCACGTCGCCCGGTCGGGCGATCTCTTCCAGCGCGGCCAGGATCGCTTCAGTATCGTTGCAAGCAATAGCCTCACCGCCGTTCCGTTCGATATCGTCGGCGAGAAGCGCCGCGGAGAGCCGGTCCAAGCGGTCGGCTTCCTTGAGGATCGGTGGTTCCTTGATAATCGCCAGGTCGGCTGCGCCAAAGGAGGCCGCGTATTCGTGTTGAAAGAGTGAGCGCCGCGATGAGTTGGAGCGCGGTTCGAAGACCGCGATCAGGCGACGGTCGGCATAAGCCTCTCGCAATGCGTTCAAGGTCTCACGGACGGCCGTCGGGTGATGGGCGAAATCGTCGATGACAATGATATCGTCGACGACGCCGCGGATTTCCTGGCGCCGTCTGACTCCTTTGAAGGCGCTGCAGCCGGCAAGCAGCGCGGCCCTGTCTAGGCCGAGGTGGGACATCACCGCCGCTGCAGCAGTCGCGTTGAGGCAATTGTGCAGGCCCGGTTGGTGGATGGTCATGTCGGCGAACAATACATCTCGCCGGTAGAGTTGGAAGCTTGTTTTGTCCGGCTTCTGATCGATGGCGCCGATCCGCCAGTCACGACCAGCTTGCCGGCCGTAGCTCTGCACCGGGCAGCGTGCCGAGGCAGCGATCTCGGCGACTACCGGATCGTCGAAATTGGCCACCAGCAAGCCGTGTTGCGGCAGCAGAGAGACAAAGCGGTGAAATGAGCGCTTGATTGCCTCGAGGTCGGCAAAGATGTCGGCATGATCGAATTCGATCGAAGTGATTACCGCTACTTCCGGACGGTAGTGGAGAAATTTTGAACCTTTATCGAAAAAAGCGGTGTCGTATTCATCACCCTCAACGACGAAAAACGGCCCCTTGCCTAACCGGTAATTAGATCCAAAATTCTGAACGATGCCGCCGATTAAAAAACCGGGATCGGTGCCGGCCGTGTGCAGCGCTGCGGCGAGCAGTGAAGCGGTCGTCGTCTTGCCGTGGGTGCCGGCCATCACCAGCGGCCGGCGGGAGGCGAGAAACAGCGTGGAGATGGCCTGCGGCATGGAAAGATAGGGCAGGCCGGCATCAGCCAGAGCCCTCGCTTCCGGATTGTCCCGGCTGATCACGTTGCCGACGATGACCAGGTCCGGACGGTGGCTGAGATTGTCCGGTCGGTAGCCGGCTGCCACCTCGATGCCGAGTCGGTCGAGCAGATCCGACATCGGCGGGTAGAGCGGATTATCCGATCCGCTGACCCGGTAGCCCTGCTCTCTCAGCATGCCGGCCAAAGCGGCCATGGCGGTGCCGCCGATGCCCATCAGGTGGATCGATTGCACCGTTGTCGGCAGCCGGTTCAGCGCCGGATCGAGCAGGTGCGTAGTTTCAGTCACCTTTGTCCACCGTTTCGGCGATGGTGGTGTGGATGGCCTTGAAGGTCTCGTCGAAGGTGGACGGGGTCAAGCGGCCGACCTCGATAAATTTGACGGCGATCTCCTTGGCGATCTTGAGCACGGTGTCGTCAGATACCGGCGTGTCTCGCCGGTCCGGACGTTCTTTTTTCGGGTCCATGGCTACCTCCACGGGTTTTCTAGTGGAAAACGTGGTTGTTAGCGGGCGGGGGAACCACTGTGCCGGCTGTCCATCTGCCGTTTTGCCGGCAAAAGCGCCTCTGCTGCCGGAAGAAGGCCAATTCGTCACAGAGCAGCAGAGGCGTGGGCCGACGGAAAGAACCGGTCAAGCCCTCCCCGCTCGGAGTCATCAGAGGAGCCTGAAAAATTCTGAATTTCATTCAGATCAAGGCGCGCAATAAAATTTTACCGCATTCATATATATGATATTAAGAGAAAAAATGATTGCGCAACGATGATAGTGGGCGAAATAACAATTTTCCAAGGTTCCCAGCAATTGTCGTAGAGGCAGGTTATAATCGAGCCACGGCGCCGATGCAATGAGATCCTCGATCGCCGGTGCGTTTGCCGTCGGTTGGTCGACCAGCGGTTGCTTGCATCTTTGCATCCGTTGTCCTATATTATCGATAATTATTCTGCGGAGGTGCTATGGCCACCACAAAAGTGGTTCGCAAGAGTCTGAAAGATCAGGTCAAGAAGATCCTTATCGAGCGCATCGTCGAGGGGACCCTATTGCCGGGAGACCGCATCAAAGAGCTGCAGGTCGCAAAAGAGCTGGGAACCAGCCAGGCGCCGGTGCGGGAAGCTATCCGTTGCCTGGAAACCTTAGGCTATATCGATCATATCCCCCATGTCGGGGCGATGGTCAAAAATTTCAATCGCCGGGAGCTGGAAGAGGCCTATCAGGTCCGTGAGGCCGTTGAAGTGTTTGCCGTGGCCGGCCTGGAGGAGACGTGCGACCGGGAGGCGTGTGCCCCGTTGCTCGCCGAATTGGAACGGTGTCTTGACGACATGAAAACAGCCGTTGCACAGCGTGAAATTCAATTGTTGACCAACGCCGATAACCGGTTTCACCGGGCCATTGTCGAATTTTCCGGCAACGCGACCATGGTTTCGGTATGGGACTCGCTGAAAATCCAGGTCCAGGTGGTCGGTACCCTCGTCGAAGCGGCCATGCCGCTGCAAACCATCTACGAGCTGCACCCGCCGATC
>JAZBPM010000134.1:0-13596 GCA_036351615.1 Desulfofustis sp. | reverse complement strand
GAATACCTACCATCTAAACCAGATACGGCGCAAGCCTGGCGACCAGCTGCTCCACCTGCTCATCGACACTGCCCGACAGAATCGCCCGCTGGCCGCGAGGTTCGGGAGGAAAAACCTTGACTACCTGAGTCGGCGAGCCGCCGAGGCCGATGTTGGCCGGGTCGGCCTTGATATCGGCGGCGGTCAGGACGGTAATCTGCGCCTTTTTCGCCTTCATCTTGCCCTTCAGCGAGGGCACCCGGGGCTGGTTGATGTCCTTGACCACGGTCAACAGCGCCGGGAACCCGACGCTGAGCAGATCATGACCGTCGTCCATCATCCGTTCAACCACCAGTTCCTCGTCCGTTGCGGAGCGGATTTTCTGAATGCATGTGGCATACGGGATGCCGAGCCGCATCGCCAGCCCCGGTCCGACCTGGGCAGTATCGCCGTCGATCGCCTGCTTGCCGCAGATGATCAGGTCAAACGGCGCACACTGCTCCACCGCCTTGGCGAGCGTATAGGAGGTCGCCCAGGTATCGGCACCGGCGAAACTGCGGTCGGAAACGAGCACGGCCCGGTCGGCGCCGCAGGCCAGGGCCTGGCGCAAAACGTCTTCGGCCTGGGGCGGGCCCATGGTCAGGACGATCACCTCGCCGCCCCGCTCTTCCTTCAGAGCAACCGCTGCTTCGAGCGCGTGCTGATCATAGGGGTTCATGATCGACTCCACCCCTTCCCGGGCCAACGTATTGGTCTCCGGGTCGAGACGGACATCTTTGGCATCTGGTACCTGTTTGACACAGACAATGATCTTCATGCGCAATCCGTCGAATATCTGCAGGCGCCGCGCCGACGCCGGTCGTTACTTGTTGTATTCTTTATTGAGTTCCTGGCCGATGACGTTGCGCTGCACTTGGTTGGTCCCTTCATAGATCTGCAGGATTTTCGCATCGCGCATCATCTTCTCGGCCGGATAGTGGCACATATAGCCGTAGCCGCCCATCACCTGGACCGCGTCGGTGGTCACCTTCATCGCCGTATCGGTGGCAAAGACCTTGCACATCGACGACGCCTTGGACATGTCCTTCGGGTGGGCGTCGATATGACGGGCGGCTGTGTAGGTGAGGGCCCGCGCCGCCTCGACGCCGGTGGCCATGTCGGCGAGCAGGTGCTGAATCGCCTGGAAACCTATGATCGGCTTGCCGAACTGCTCCCGCTGCTTGGCATAGGTTACGGCCATATCCAGCGCACCCTGGGCCAGGCCGACGCCGAGCGCAGCGATACCGGGACGACTGGAGTCAAGCGTCTTCATCACCGTGATGAAACCGGTGCCCTGCCGGCCGATGAGCCGGTCCTTGGGAATCCGGCAATCCTTGAAAATGAGTTCGGTGGTCGAGGAGGCGCGAATGCCCATCTTGACCTCCTTGGGACCGCAGGAAAAACCGGGATCACCGTCTTCGACAACGAACATCGACGCGCCGCGGGCGCCCTTGTTCTTGTCGGTGATGGCCACGACCGTATAGATCTGGGCCTCACCGCCGTTGGTGATCCACTGTTTGGTGCCGTTGAGTACCCACTCGTCGCCGTCGAGTACTGCCGTGGTGCGGATCCCGGAGGCATCCGAACCGGCGTTGGCCTCGGTCAGTCCGAAGGCGGCAAACTTATTGCCGGCAGCCACGTCGGGCAGATACTTTTCTTTCATTTCCGGCGAACCGCCGATCATTATCGGATAGATACCGAGGGCGCTGGCCGCAAAAGCGGTTCCGACCCCGATGCAGCCGCGACCGATCTCTTCCAGGGCGAGTACAATGTCGAGGCAACTGCCGCCGAATCCGCCATATTCCTCCGGGATCGGAATGCCGAACAGGTCGGCCTTGGCCATGGCCGTCAGGATGGCCCGGGGAAATTCGTGCTTTTCATCAAGCTCGGCACGGTTCGGGATGATCAGTTCGTCAGTGATCTGCCGCGCTATGTCGACGATCATCTGTTGTTCCTCAGTCAAAAATCTCTCCATAACGATTCTCCTTTCTACCACCTGAGCAGGGTTGCACCCCAGGTAAAACCGCCACCGAAGGAACAGAACAACACCGTTGTACCGGGTTGAAGCAGCCCGGCGCGATTGGTTTCGTCCAGTGCGATGGGAATGGATGCGGCCGAGGTATTGCCGTAGTTCATCACATTGAGGATCACCTTCTCCTCCGGTATATCGAGTCGCTCCATGAGCTTTTTCAAGATCCTGATATTGGCCTGGTGGGGAATGAGCAAATCTATATCCCCGATGCTCGTTCCGGTTGCACGCAGCACCCCGTCGACGGCGTCTTCCATGGCCTTGACCGCATGCTTGAATACTTCTCGTCCCTCCATGATGATGTGTACGCCGGGATTGTCGGGGACGAGTAGATCGGGATTGGTGCTCGGTGACTGGTGCATGTAGAGCAATTGCCAGAGCCGGCCGTCGGAGCGGTGATTGGTACCAAGGATCCGACGCCGCTCGTCGTCGACATGACCGAGCACCGCAGCTCCGGCCCCGTCGCCGAAAAGGATGCAGGTATTGCGATCCTGCCAGTTGAGGCGGGAAGATAGCGTTTCGGCGCCGATCACCAAGACCTTCGCCTGACGGTCGGCGCGGATATGCTTGTCGGCAATATCCAGCCCGTAGAGGAAACCGGAACAGGCCGCGTTGACATCGTAGGCAAAGGCATTGTCGGCGCCGATTTCCTGCTGCACGAAGCAGGCACACGACGGCATCAGCATATGGGAACTGATGGTGCCGACAATCAGCAGCGAGATATCCGCGGCCGGTACGCCCGCCATGGACAAAGCTTCCGAGGCGGCCCGGGCGGCGATCTGGTAGGTCTGCTCACCGGGGCCGCCGATGCGGCGATTCTCTATGCCGGTCCTGGTCCGAATCCACTCGTCGCTGGTATCGACGATCTGTTCGAGATCGACATTGCTCAACACTCGGCTCGGCAGGCACGATCCGGTGCCCAAGACGACCGTTCCCATTTACGCCACCTCGGCCGGAACGGTCACGCCGTCTGCCAGTTCCCGTGAGATGAACTCGTTGATATTGAGCCGCTCCATCTCAACCGCTTCGATCAGTGCATTCTTGATCGCGTAGGCACTTGATTTGCCGTGACAGATAATACCGATCCCTTTGATGCCAAGCAGCGGCGCCCCGCCGTATTCGGCATAGTCAACCCGTTTCTGAAAGTTTTTAAAGGCCGGACGGGCGAGCAGATAGCCGATCTTGGCCATGGTCGATTTGAGGATTTCGTCGCGCAGCATCTTCATTGCCGATTCGGCCAAGCCTTCACTGATCTTGAGACAGATATTGCCGACGAAGCCGTCGCAGACGATTACGTCGACATCACCGAGGAAGACGTCACGGCCTTCCACGTTGCCGATAAAATTAAGGGCACTCTTGTGCAGCAGGGCGTAGGTTTCCTTGACCAGACTGTTGCCCTTACCCGATTCCTCGCCGATGGTCAGCAGGCCGACTCGCGGCTTGTCGACATTGTAGAGCCGAGAGAAGGCCGAGGCCATGACCGCGAACTGGTAGAGATGGATCGGCCGACACTCGACATTGGCACCGACGTCCATGATCACCACCGGCCCTTTGAGGGTCGGAAAAATCGAGGCCAGTCCGGGCCGGGCGACATTTTTCAACCGTCCGAGTGTCCGAACCGCCGCCGCCAGCGTGGCACCGGAATTGCCGGCACTGACCACCGCTGCCGCCTGACCGGACTTGGCCAGTCCGAAGGCAACCATGATCGACGAATCCCGCTTTTTGCGAATCGCATCGACCGGATTTTCATCCATTCCGATCGTCGTCGGGGCATGGACAATGGTCAAACGGCGTCCTGCTTCACGGCCCGCTGCCAATACCTCGACGTGCTTGGCGAGAATTGTTTCGTCACCGACCAGGCAGATATCGACATCGGCCTGTTCGGCGGCCAGCAGCGCCCCGGTGATCAGTTCCTGCGGACCATGGTCTCCGCCCATGGCGTCCAGGGCAATGTGCACCGAGTATCCCCTTTTAGACGTCTGTATCCAGAACGTAAACCACGCGCTCTTTGTATTTGCCGCAGCTGCCGCAGAGACGATGCGGTTGCTTCGGTTCTCCGCAGTCCTGGCACAGGTTCAGCCCCGGGGCCTGCAATCCATCGTGCGACCGTCGTTTATGGGTGCGGGCATGTGAATGTCGTCTTTTTGGTAAGGCCATTGTTTCCTCCGTTATTCAGACTCACTGACTTCTGTTTATTTTCCCTTTACCTGCCGGAGAACGGAAAACGGGCCGCTCTCACCGTTCTGCAGGCACGAGCAGCGCGTATCATTGAGATCAGTGCCGCATTGCTGGCACAGCCCCCGGCAATCACTGCGACACAGACCCCTCGCCGGCAGAGCGAGATAGATCTGCTCGCGCAGCAAAATCCCGAGATCGATGATCGGCTCCGGCAAAAAGAGGGTCTGACTATCTTCTTCGCGACACTCGGTCACCGTCGCAGCACCGTCGACCGGTTCCCGGCCGAGACGGCAGTGATAGGTGAACTCGATCGCCAACTCCGACGATACCGGCCGGCAGCACCGATCACATTCTGCGGCAACGATAACCGTCATCCGTCCTGTCACGTCGACCCGATCACTACCGATCCGACGAAGCGAGACCAAGCCGTCGACCGGCGTGAGCGTCGTCACCTCGTCTCCGGGGAACCAACCGTCATCACTGATGCGGCGGACATATTCGTCCCCGACAATCTGATGAAATGCAACCTTCACGACGTACCATCCAACAGACAAAGAGTCAAACGCAGCAGACTAATCCATTTCCATCAGATCCGCCAGAAAAAAAGTGCTGTGGACCGGTCTACTACCGATCCGGCCACACGGATATCCAGGTCGCCGTGCCGCAATTGAGAGAGAGAACCGGGCGGCCCCGCCGACCACGACGACGATTTTCATCGTTCGTTGTGACCTCCGGTCATGGGAAGGCAAGGAGCTATTTATATGAAAATCGGCGGGACTGGTTTTAACCTGTCCCCCGCTAACTTTCACTAACCGGATCTTCCGAACACGGCGCCGATTTTCATCGTTCGTTGTGAGGTCCCGTCATGGCGGTTATGGGAAACACCGTAGCCGCCAAATCCTCCCCTCATCCGATCGCTCAACCGCCTTCCCGGCGGACAATCAACTGGAAGACATCCGGCCGATCATAGTGGCCGGCCGGATCAAAGTCCAGCGCCGTCCGGGTCAAGGCGCCGAGGTCGAGATCGGCGATCAGCATCCCCTCCTCACCCAGCAGCGGGCCCGCCACATAGTCGCCGTACGGGTCGACGATGCAACTGCCGCCGGGGCACATCACCTCGGGCTGCGAGTCCAGTTCGGAGCGATATTCGAGATCATCGGGATACATGCTCTTTTCCACGTACTGGTTGCAGGCCAGGACAAAGCAACGCCCCTCAACGGCAATATGGCGCATGGTGCTCTGCCAGACCTCACGAAAATCAGCGGTCGGCGCCAGATAGATGCGCACTCCTTGCTGATACATCGCGGCCCGGGCCAGCGCCATATAGTTTTCCCAGCAGATCAGGCCGCCGACCCGACCGAAGGGGGTGTCGACAACGGTCAACGTCGAACCGTCGCCCTCTCCCCAGATCAGCCGTTCCGAGCCGGTCGGCTTGAGTTTCCGGTGCTTGCCGAGCAACGTCCCGTCGGGACCGAAGTAGAGCAGCGTGCAGTATAGGGTCCGGTTAATGTGGTCTCGCTCGGTCACCCCGATCGCCACATAGACACCGGCTTCGGCCGCGGCCGCGCCGATGCGCTCCGTCTCAGGTCCGGGCACGACCACCGAATTATCGAAGTATCGCTGCCAGTCCCGGCGTCCCGCCTCGGTTCGGCTGCCGACCAGAAAACCGAAACTGAGGCCGCGGGGATAAGCGGGAATGAAGACCTCGGGAAAGACGATCAACTGCGCGCCCCGGGCGGCAGCCTGCCCGATCAACGCCACCGTCTTCGTCACTGTTGCCGGACCGTCCATGATAACCGGAGCCGCCTGCATAACTGCGACCTTCACCGTCGGCTGTTCAATTTTGTGCATCGTCGTCCTCCTTGCTTCCACTGGTCAGACTCTCAATGAGCGAGCTGTGATAACCTGATCAACATACCGCCGAAGGTGGTCATCGCTGAACCGGAGAGAGAAACCAGGGTAACCGGCCCGACCGTTCAACTCGACAGTCCCCTTTTACTATAGCGTGCCGCCCGGCGATCAACGAGCAAAACCGTGACTCGTTAACGGAAAACATCGTCCGGTATGGTTCTTGAAATATACAAGCAGAAGACATCGACCCGCTCCGGCAGCAGACCGGGAGGATTGTCAAGAAAACAATAATGACATGAGGTTAGCACCAGCGACATGCGTCATGACCCGATTTATCACGATCGATTAAATCCAATGACACCAGAGCAGTCCAGAAAAACCGGACTTATCGTATCTGGTGCATACCACTCAATCACTCAAACAATAGGAAGCCTTGAAAAATTGTCATCTCGCCCAATCTCATTGGTGCGCAATCAAATTTTATCCATGGAATATCATGTATATGTCCGCGGAAAAATGATCTTGCGGGCCTCGATCTTGAACGAAATTCCGGTTTTTTCAAGCTCCGCAAAAGGAGGAAGGAGATGCTGAGACGACTCTTTCCCTGGAGATTTCTACTCAGACTGGCAGCTAAGCGTTTTCAGGTCATCGACCCGCTCATGGTAGCCGCCCGCATCAGGAGTTTTGCACAACCTTCCGAGGTCCAGGAACCCATCGAACTCCTGCGCGCCGGCATTGTTTTTCATGCCCGGGGCCTGCTCAACACCAAGGCTATCCAGCACAATCTCGACTGGGTCTGGCCATATTGGGTGGAGCGACAATTCAACCCGGATGACAACTCGTTCATTCCTCGTGCTTTTTCGTTCTCCCATATCAATCTCACCCATCGCAACTGGACGGCGATCGGCCTGCCCGATCTGCCGCTCTATCCGATCGTCGACCCACGGGGCCTGGTGACACCGTTACACGACGGCTGGTCAGTCGACTGTTGGTTCATCGAAGATCAGGGGGCGGAGCTCTGCCCATCGCGAATGGACGCGGTCGATCAATATCTGATAGACGACAGCAGCCGCGCTGTCGTGACTCGGGCCCAGGCCGGGAACACCACCCTGACGACGAAGGCGTCCCTGTCGATCACCGACGGTCAGCCGACCCTTCATCTGTCGGCAGATGCAGAATCAACTGGCAGCGGCTGGCTGATCTTCTCATTGCGGCCGTATAACCCGGAAGGGGTTCAGTTGATTGAACGTGCGGCACTTCTTGAAAAGGAAGACGGCTGGCTGGTCGATGACGAGGTGGTCATCAGGCTGCACGCCACCCCCGACAAATATCTCTTTTCCGATTACCGGTCAGGCGACGTCTTTTTTCACCTCGACCGTCAGCAGAGCACCAGCGACAAGACCTGCCGAATCGGCATGGTGACCGCTGCAGCCTGCTATCGGGTTGAACCAGGCAAACCAATGCCGAACTACCAGATCGATGTGGACCTGCCGGAACCTGGCGGCCAGGACAACCGGGCCGTATCGACCAGCTGGCCTGAGGCGCAAAAGAACACGGCCCAATTGCAGGTTCCCGACCACCATCTGCAATTCCTGCACGACACCGCAGCCCGCACATTGATCCATCTTTCCGCCGGGGACGTCGTGCCCGGACCGTATACCTATAATCGCTTCTGGTTTCGAGACGCCTGCTTCATGCTCAACGCCCTGCTGACCATCGGCCTCAAAGAGCGGTGCCGACGTCACCTCGATACCTTTGGTGCCCGCCAGACACCGACCGGTTTCTTCCATTCCCAGGACGGTGAATGGGACTCCAACGGTCAGGTGCTCTGGCTCCTTAACCGCTTCCGGCTGCTCGCCGGCGATCTGTTCAACCCTGACTGGCTTGACCCGTTGCGCCGTGGCGCCGACTGGATTGCAACAAAGCGGCGGCAGGAAAACGGCGATGAGCGGACCAGGGGACTCCTGCCACCCGGTTTTAGTGCCGAACATTTCGGTCCCAATGATTATTATTACTGGGATGACTTGTGGGCCGTTGCCGGACTGCAGGCGGCAGCCGACACCTTTGCCGCCCTGAATTGCGGCAAGGAGGCTTCCGCGATCGGCGAAGAAGCCGCTGCCATGAGAGATGATGTGTGGCGCAGTATCCGGCTGGTTACTGCCGAGAAACCGAACCGAGCACTACCGATTTCACCGAACCGGCGTCTGGATTCCGGTGCCATCGGCTGTCTGGTCGCCGATTATCCATTGCAGCTGCTGCCTGCCGGTGATCACCGGATGATGGCAACCGCTGATTATCTTTTTGCCAATTGTCTCAAAAACGGTTGTTTTTTTCAGGACATGATCCACTCCGGCAACAATATCTACATGACGCTGGAACTTGCCCAGGTCTATCTCCGGGCGGGAGATGACCGGTTCCGCTCGCTCCTCGAGGCGTCTGCATCACTCGCCTCGCCGACCGGCCAGTGGCCGGAGGCCATTCACCCGCTCACCGGCGGCGGTTGTATGGGAGATGGGCAACACGGCTGGGCCGCGGCGGAATGGCTGATGCTGCTGCGCAACATGTTTATCATGGAGGAAGATCAATCGCTGGTCATCGGCCGCGGCATACTGCCTCACTGGTTAACGACCGGGCAGTCGATCTCCTACGGCCCGACGTTGACGCCGTACGGCAGCGTCAGCGTTGCTATGGCCGGGAACGGACAAACCACCGACGTCACCGTAACCGGTGACTGGCAGCCGCACCGGCCGCAGACCATCAGCATCGAGCTGCCGGGCCACAGCCCCACGCTGCTGCACCCTTCCGATACGCGTTGCTCCATAGCGAGAAAACCATGAAAATCAGCATGTTCACCAACACCTATCTTCCCCATGTCGGGGGTGTGGCCCGTTCGGTATCGACCTTTGCCGACGAACTCAGAAACCGTGGCCATCGTGTCCAGGTGATCGCACCGACCTTTTCCGACTCTCCTGAAAAAGACGATAAGAGTGTTGTCCGGGTTCCGGCAATCCAGCACTTCAACGGCAGCGATTTCTCCGTGCGCATTCCGCTTCCGGGGGTTATCAGCGAGGCTCTCGCGGATTTTGCCCCGGACATCATCCACAGTCATCACCCCTTCCTACTTGGCGACGCCGCCCTCCGCCTGGCACGCACCATGGAACTGCCGCTGGTTTTTACGCACCATACGCTCTATGAACAATACACTCACTATGTCCCGCTTGATTCCCCGGCCCTGAAACGCTTCGTCATCGAGTTGGCGACAGGCTATGCCAATCTCTGTAACCGGGTGATCGCCCCCAGTTCTTCCGTAAAAGAACTGCTCTTGAAGCGGGGGGTAAAATCCAAGGTTACCGTCCTCGCCACCGGCATCGATATCGATCTCTTCTCCCGTGGAGACGGCCGACAATGCCGCAGGCGACACGGTATCAGCGACCGGACGAGAATAATCGGACATGTCGGCAGGCTGGCCCGGGAAAAAAACCTGCCGTACCTGGCAAAAGCCGTGGCCACTGTCGTCAAGCAGCTTGAAGGGGTCTGTTTCCTCGTTGTCGGGACAGGTGGTGCCGAACAGGAAATCAGAACCATCTTCAAGGAAAGGGGGTGCGCAGAGCAATTGGTCATGGCGGGTCGCCTGACCGGTGAGCAATTGGCCGACGCCTATACGGCCATGGATATCTTCGCCTTCGCTTCACGTTCTGAAACACAGGGGCTCGTCCTGGCCGAAGCGATGGCCGCCTCGACTCCCGTCGTCGCATTAAAGGCCTCAGGCGTCGAGGACGTGGTTCGACACCACGTCAACGGCCTGGTACTTGGTGCTGACTCATCCCCGGACGACTTTGCCGGCGCGCTCGGTGCCCTGCTCGACGACAGCGACCAGCTGGCATCCCTGCGCAACGCAGCCCGCACAACCGCACCCGAATTTTCGAAAGAGAGCTGTACCGATCGCTTGGTCGACCTGTATCGGGAAACGGTCGGCAACGGCCACCGCCCCCACCATACCGACCGTGATTTCTTCGATTCGGTGCGGCTGGCAATCAGAGCGGAATGGGAACTCTTCCAGGAGAAAACGAAAGCCGCCCTCACGTCGTTGGTTGAGAGCGAGGATCAGGCATAACGGTGTTTACCGAATTCGGCAGAAAATGGCGCTCCCTGCGCAGGACGCTGAGCCCCGGCGAATGGGCGGCCCGGCACGTCGGGTCGGAACATGGCGACGACCACGAACTGAACGTCAACACCCCCGGTATCCTGATGATCCAGATTGACGGTCTGAGCTATCGGCAGTTGCAGCGGGCACGCGCAAAAAAGCGGTTGCCCTTTCTCAGTCGCCTGCTCCGGCAAGATCATTTTGTCCTCAAAGAATTTTACTCAGGGCTGCCGTCGGCAACGCCCGCCGTTCAGGCTGAACTCTTTTTCGGAGAAAAGAGCGTTGTTCCTGCCTTCATGTATTACGAGCGCAGCGGACGGCAGGAAAAGGCCATGTTCGACCCCCGGGCAGTCGACGACGTCGCCCGCACGCTGGAAAAACGTGGCAACGGACTGCTGCGCGGCGGCAGCTCCTATTCGAACATCTTTTCCGGCGGGGCTGATGAAGCGCCGTTTTGCATCCAATCGATGCAACTGCGATCCATCTTTCGCGGCTTCAGGATCCACACCATCATCTGGTTCATAGCGGTCAACCTGGGCAAGATCGCGCGTATCATCGGCCTGAGCGCGCTCGAAACCGGCCTGGCCATCAGCGATTTCTGCGTCGGCATCTATCGCCGCAGAAACCCGTTCAAAGAATTGAAATTCATTTTTTCGCGAATCGGGGTCTGCATCGTTCTCCGGGAACTGGTCCGGCTTCACGTGAAAATCGACATAGCCCGAGGACTGCCGATTATCCACGCGAATTTCATCGGTTACGACGAACACGCCCATCGTCGGGGGCCCGGCTCTGCTTTTGCGCTGTGGACTCTCAAGGGTATCGACGGCACCATCAGAGATCTTGTCCACACGGCCAGGAGGTCGGAAAAAAGAGACTATCGGATTTTCGTCTACTCCGACCATGGCCAGGAGAATTGTCTTGCTTATGAACGGGAAACCGGCAGGACCATTCACCAGGCAGTGGCCGCCGTTTTCCGCCAAGGTCCCCTGCACCGCTTCGATGTCGCCGAGCCGGAGCCGGCAATCATCCCGCACATCAGCCTGCAGCAACGCAGCAGCGGCTTGCTCCGCCGACTTGCCGAACAGGCAGACGGTGCCGGGAAACGACAGGACCCGAACACGGACAGGATTCACTTGGCCGCGATGGGCCCCCTCGGCCATATCTACCTCCCCGAACGCCCCGATGCATCAGCCATGAAGTACTATGCCGACGAGTTGGTGAGGACGGCCACTGTGCCGCTCGTTTTGTATCGAGAAGGCGGCCGGATCATCTGCATGACGCCGGCGGGTTCCGGGGAATTAGCGACGATGGCGCCCCAGGCATTCGGTCAGGAGCACCCTTTCCTGGCAGAGGTAACCCGCGACATGGAAACAATCTGTCGTCACGAAAACAGTGGCGACTTCATCATTTCCGGCTGGCAACCGGACCGCCGTTCACTGAGTTTCGCCGTTGAAAACGGTTCGCACGGCGGCCCCGGCAGTACAGAGACCAAAGGCTTTCTAATACTGCCCGACACGCTCACCAACGATGGACAACGCTCGTTTCGGCCGCTCGACCTCCGGCAGGTGGTCAGCGCCGTCCGTAATCAACGGTTGCCGGTACCGCTGTCCGCTGCCCGTGCAGCAAACGAAGCACCGGAGACCTTTACCGTACTGTCCTACAATATCCATCATTGCCGCGGTTTGGACGGTAAACTTTTCCCCACTCGTATCGCCCGGATTATCGATCGCCAAGCTCCCGATCTGGTGGCCCTGCAGGAAGTGGATAAAAACATGAGGCGAACCGACCTCCTCGATCAGGCCGCCGAGATCGGCCGGCTGCTCGGCATGGAGCACCGGTTCCTGCCGCTGCTCCGCGACCAGGCAGGCGAGTATGGTCTGGCGGTACTCAGCCGCTACCCGCTGACGGACACTCATTACACGCCGCTGCCGCAGCTGCCGAAGAACGGCCGGACGGAGCCCCGCGGCATCATCCGGGTAACGATCGCGACCAGACACGGACCGTTGCACCTGTGCAATACCCATTTGAGCATCAGCAGAAAAGAACGGCTCGCCCAGATTCGTTATCTCGTTAACGAATATCTCCCCGGCGAGATTCCTGCAGAGGATCCGGTTATCGTCTGCGGCGATTTCAACGCCTCACTCTTTTCTCCGGCGTACCGGCTCCTGTCGACCAGACTCCGCGATGCTCACCGGGTATCTGCAGCCGGTTCGCCGAAGCCGACATTCATTGCCTCGTATCCATTGGTTCGACTCGATCATATTTTTGCCTCCCGCCACCTCGCTCCGGATACAGGGCAGGTAATTCGTGACGGGGAGAGCAGATTCGCCTCCGACCATCAGCCGGTGGTCAGCACCTTTCTGTACGATCCGGTCCAATCGGACGGCAGCCGGAGAAATGGCCATGGCTGATCAATCAACGCGTCGGATCGTCGTTGCCCGAATCAGAGTAATCGTTCTGGTCATTCTTTTTCTCGCCTTGCTCGCCATTGCCGTCTATGCCGTGATTAATCACGAACCGGTCACGGCCCTGAAGAACTATCTGGAAAACCGTGTCCACCCGGCACTCTTTATCCTGCTGATGGCCGTTCTTCCGATATGTGGCGTACCGATTTCCATATTCCTGGTACTGGTCGGCATGAGATTCGGCATCGTCATCGGTGTCGTGCTGGCAGCGGTGACCATGCTCTTTCACCTGAGCGTTACCTATTATCTCGTCCACTCGTTCCTGCGCGTGTGGATCACCGGCTTGCTGCAACGTTTTCACATCCCTGTCCCGGAACTGCAGATAATGTCGAACAAACGCTACGCAATCGTTTTCATGCTCGTCCCCGGCCTTCCTTACCTGGTCAAAAATAACCTTCTCGCGTTGACCGGGATGCCCCTTGTCCCCTTCCTGCTCATCGGCTGGCTTAGCCAATACATCACCAGTATCCCGTTTATCATTTTTGGCGGCGCCGTCATGGAGATGGATTATTCCGTCCTGGCCCTGGCCCTTGCCCTTATCCTGACCGGATTCCTCCTCCAGCGCTTCATCCGCGACAACTTGCCGGCATCGGTTAAGCGACTGCTTTCCGGGGCCGAGACCGAAGGTCGTAAAGATCGCGACGTTTGACCAACCACCGATGCCCGGTATTGCACTGAAAGTTTTGATAGTAAAATCGGTTCCCCGGGCTGGCCGGTCCTGTCGGAGGCTGCATCGCAAAAGCCCGGCGGGCTGGAGAATCAGGCCCGAAGGGCTGCGGACAGGATGTAGGGGGGACAGGTTAAAACCTGTCTCCCGTTAATTGGCATTCAGCCGATCAGGCCGCTGCGCAGCAGCTGGAGGCAGGGCCGGCGAGCCCTTGCGACCATGACGCCGGTTCTTATTGTTCGTT
>JAZBPM010000133.1:0-4984 GCA_036351615.1 Desulfofustis sp. | reverse complement strand
CTATTTGCTGAAAAAGACATGCCGTCTCGCCGCTATTGCTATCATACCTGCTGACTGTGTCAAGGTTGCAGTAGTGTTCGGGTGGCGGGTCGGCTGGCTTGTGCAGGGTCGCACCATCTTTATTGACGGGAACATGAAACAGCCAGAGGGATAAAAACGTTTGTTTGAGGTTCTATGCATGTCACTTGATATACGGATTGAAAAAGATACGCGAAACGGAGTTACCAGAATTCACCTCGGCAAAAGTCTGGACTCTGAAACGGCTCCGACGCTTGACAAAGTAATAGAAGACGAAACGGCTATGCCATTGAAGGCAATCGTCCTGGATATGAAAGATTTAGACTACATCAGCTCTGCTGGTATTCGTTCTGTCATGAAAGCGCGCAGAGCGCTGAACACAAATGATGGCAGGCTGATCATTGCAAACCGCCAACCCCAGATAGTCAAAGTTTTTGAGATAATGCTTTCGCTCCCCGATCTCAAGGTCTTTGCCAACGATCAGGAGTTGGACGGATACCTCGACCGGATGCAGGCAAAGGCGAGGCAATAGGGAGGCTTGAAAAAAGGGATTAACCGCTACATTATGATGTTAATCCCTTTTCTTGTTGTTAGACCATTGCTCTTGCCGGCCGGCAGGGCAGAATCAGATCTGCTCGAGGTAGGCTTCGAAGACGGGAAGCGCCGGTTTGCTGCCGTCGGCGGTGGTGACTCCTTCCAGCCAGGCACGATAGATTTCCGGGTGTTTTTTCAGATAGATCAGACCGGCCTCGCCGTGGCCCAGCTGCTTGTCGTTCTGCAGCATCAGTGAAATCTCGTTAATCATCGAGATCGGGAAGATAAAGTTCTTCAGGAAGTGGCCGACATTGGGCATTTTCTCGTCGAACCCCTTGTGGATGTTGGTGTAGACCGTGGCGGTACCGTCGTTCTCCCCGAAGGTCTCTGCCGTCGAGCCGGTGAGATATTTCATGTCGATGATCTGGTTCATGTAGTGTGGCGACCAGCCGAGAAAGACCACCCATTTCTCTTCTTTGCTCAATGCCTTGACCTCGGAAAGCATGATCGGCTCACTGGTGGCGATCAGTTTGAAATCACCGAGTCCGAACTTGTTCTCGTCGATCATCGACTGGATAATGAGGTTGCCGTCGTTGCCCGGTTCGATGCCGTAGATTTTATATTCGAGCTTGTCGGCGAATTTGGCAATATCGCTGAAATCCTTCAGCCCGCCGTCAACGACATACGAAGGGGCGGCAAGGGTGTATTTGGCGCCGGGCATATTGGCGACATATTTTACAATAGTTCCTTTTTCAAAGAATTCGTTGGCAATACTTGCCATGGAGGGCATCCAGTTGCCCAGGAAAACGTCGACGTCGCCCAAGTCCAGTGCTTTGTAGACAATGGGTACCGACAGGGTTTTAATGGTGGCATCATAGCCGAGGCTGTCGAGGATGGATTTGCCCAGTTCGGTCTTGACCGTTACCCCGGTCCAGCTGACATTGGCAAAGCGAACTTCCTGTGCCCCGTAGGCCGGTCCGGAAAATAACAGCGCCGCTGCCACTAAGATAAGCGCTATCTTTCGTGTTCTCTGCGATTGCATAGATCTGTCCTCCTTGAAGATATGGGTATCTGACAGGCCGTTGACGGCCCGTTACGCCCTTCTCCCACGAGTTGTGAGAGGGGCGTGCACCACGCTGCTCACTGATCGGCGCTTAACTGCCTCATGAGCCGCCGAACCAGCATAGCGGTTCCGGCTGGTGGTTGTGAAAAACATGCTTTACTTCGGTGTACTCTTCCAGGCCGTGCCGTCCGAGTTCGCGACCGAGACCGGACTGTTTGTAGCCGCCCCAGGGGGCCTGGGTAAAATAGACATTGAAATCATTGATCCAGACCGTGCCGAAGCGCAGCCGTCTGGCCACCCGGTGCATCCGGTCCGCGTCACGGGTCCAGAAACCGGCAGCCAGCCCATAGATCGTAGCGTTGGCACGCTCTATCACCTCGTTTTCGTCGCTGAAGGTCTCCACGGTGATGACCGGGCCGAACACTTCTTCCCGGACGATACGCATGTCGCCTCGGCATCCGGTAAACAGCGTTGGCAGGAAAAAGAAGCCCTTTTTCAGGTCCGGTGCTTCGGGGCGCGTGCCCCCGAGTTCGAGATGGGCGCCGTCTACCTCGGCAACCCGCATGTAGCTCTCCACCTTGGCCAGGTGTTCCGCTGAAATGAGGGGTCCCATTTGCGTTGCCGGATCCATGCCGTCTCCAAGTCTGATGGCGGCCATTCTCGATTTCAGTCGTTCGACAAAACGGTCATGAACTCTTTCTTCTATCATCAGGCGGGACCCGGCAGAGCATATCTGGCCGGCGTGAAAGAAAACCCCATTCAACACTGCTTCCAGGGCCGCGTCGAGGTCGGCATCGGCAAAGATGATATGGGGGTTCTTGCCGCCCAACTCGAGCGCGATTTTTTTCACGTTGCCGCTTGCGGCGCGCATGATGGTCTTGCCCGTTTCAATGCCGCCGGTAAAGGAGATGAGATCCACCAGCGGGTGCTCCGCCAACTCCGCGCCGACGCTTCGGCCCGGCCCGAGCACGGTGTTGATGACGCCGTCGGGGAAATCCAGGCTGGCGGCGAGTTCGGTGATTTTCAGTGTGGTCAGCGGCGTTATCTCGCTTGGCTTGATGACCACGGTGCACCCCGCCGCCAGGGCGGGCGCCAGTTTCCAGGCAGCCTGCAGCAGGGGGTAGTTCCATGGCGAGATCTGGCCGCAGACCCCAACCGGTTCCCGCACCACCCGGCTTTCGCTGTGAGGGATCGGCGAGTCGATCAGTTCGCCGCCGTCCTTGTCGGCAAGGCCCGCGTAATAGCGGAAGATGCCGGCGATGTCGCTCATGTCCCAGCGACTCTCTTCAAGGGTCTTTCCGGTGTCCAGGGTTTCAAGCCGGGCCAGCTCTTCGCTCTGCTCGGCTATTCGTTCGGCCAGTTGGTAGAGCAGAACTCCCCGCTCAGCAGCGGGAAGATCCGACCATACACCGCTGTCAAAGGCCTGCCGGGCGGCGGTGACGGCGTTTTTGGCGTCGTCGCGATCACCTTCGGCGACCTCGGCAACGACCTGCCCGTTGAACGGGTTGAAAATGTGCCGGGTCTTTCCCGAGGCCGCCGGGAGCCAGCGTCCGCCGATATACATGCTTTTCTCGATATCTGTCATTTTGTCTCCTGTTCCTCGTTGAACCGGTAAAATCCTGCCTCGGATGGGGGTTCCGGGGTGTTGCCGAGGATCAGATCCGCTGCTTTTTCCGCTACCATCATGACCGGGGCATAAATGTTGCCATTGGTGATCGACGGGAATACCGAGGCATCGACGACACGCAGGTTTTCGACTCCGTGTACCTTGAGCTCGGCATCGACCACGGCCATCCGGTCATAGCCCATCTTGCAGGTGCATGAGGGATGATAGGCGCTCTCGCCTTCGCGGGCGACGAAATCGACAATCTCTTCGTCGCTCTGGACCGCCGGCCCGGGGGCCAGTTCTTCGCCGCGCAATTCGTCAAACGCCGGCTGGCCGATAATGGCGCGCGAGCATTTGATCGCTTCGAGCCATTCCCGGCGCTCCTGCTCGGTGGAGAGATAGTTGAAAAACAGTTCCGGGTACACGGCGGGATCGGGTGATGTTATCTTGACGTGACCGCGAACGTCTGAGTTCATCGGTCCCACATGAAGCTGGAAGCCGTGCCCCTGAGCGGGGGCGGAGCCGTCGTAGCGGATGGCAATCGGCAGGAAATGGAACTGGAGATTGGGGTAGTCCACTCGGTCGTTGCCGCGAATAAAGCCGCCCGCCTCGAAATGGTTGGTGGCCGCCGCCCCGGTGCGGTGAATCAACCAGTCATAGCCGATTTTCGGCTGGTTGTACCATTTCAGTGCCGGGTACATGCTGACCGGTTTTTTGCAGGCATACTGGACATACAATTCCAGGTGGTCCTGAAGATTTTCTCCCACACCCGGCAGGTCGTGGACGACCTCGACTCCGAGACTGCTCAGCTCGTTTCCGTTGCCGATGCCTGAAAGCTGAAGTAGCGTCGGGGAGTTTATCGCTCCGCCGCAGGAGATGATTTCTCCTGCGTATGCTTTTTGCGTCGTTCCACCCTTGACGTATTCCACGCCAACGGCCTTTTTCCCCTGAAACAGGAGGCGCCGGACCATCGCCTTGCAGTGGACCGTCAGGTTCGCTCGGTTCTTGACCGGGTGTACATAGGCCCGGGCGGCATTATGCCGCCTCGCTCGATAAATGTTCTGGTCAAACTTGCCGAAGCCCTCCTGTCGATACCCGTTGACGTCATCGGTGAGCGGATAGCCTGCCTGTTCGGCTGCCTGGAAAAAGGCGCGGAACAGCGGGTTGTCGCACTCGGCTGTTTGCAGATAGAGTGGGCCGTTGGAACCATGGTATTGATCAGTTCCCTGGAGGCGGTTCTCGGCTTTCTTGAAGTAGGGAAGGCAGTGTGCGTAGTCCCAGTTTTCCATCCCCTCGTCGTCGGCCCATTTCTCGTAGTCGAGTGCATTGCCGCGGATGTAAATCATGCCGTTGATGCTGCTCGAGCCGCCGAGTACCTTGCCGCGCGGCTGGGCGATGCGGCGATTGTGCATGTGCGGCTCGGGGGCCGATTCGTAGAGCCAGTTGTAAGTCTTATCGGTGAGCAGGTAGGTCAGGGCGGCCGGCATATGAATACGAAAATCCCAGCGGTAATCCGGCTTGCCTGCCTCAAGGACCAGCACCTTGTTCTTCGGGTTGGTGCTCAACCGGTTGGCCAGAACACTTCCCGCCGAACCGCCGCCTACTATGATAAAATCGTAATCGCTTGTTGGCATTTCAGTTTACTCCTTTTTGAAGACGTTAGGGAACCATGAAAAATTGTCATTTCGCCCCATCTCATCGTTGCGCAATCAAATCTTATCCTCGGCATATCGTGTATATGCCTGCGGTAAAATTTTCCTGCG
>JAZBPM010000132.1:0-2467 GCA_036351615.1 Desulfofustis sp. | reverse complement strand
TCACTCTCAAAGAGATCGATTGGCATGGTCATCCGGCAATACTCCCGCGCCCCGATCAGACCGATTACCACCACCGCCGCCCAGAACAGCAGGAACGAACCGGTCATCAGTAACAGCAGCCAACCGGCGGCCAACAAGAGTCCGGGAATGATCCGCTTCACGAGTCCTGCCTCCGGAGCTGCTCCGTGGTCCGACCAAACCGCCGCTCTCGCTGCTGATAATCGCGGATTGCCTCGATAAAGGCCGCGCGGCGAAAGTCGGGCCACATGGTTTCGGTAAAATAAATCTCGCTATAGGACGCCTGCCACAACAGAAAATTGGAGAGCCGGCATTCGCCGCCGGTACGAATCAACAAGTCCGGGTCCGGCAGCCCGGCAGTATAGAGGTGATCACCAATCACCTGATGGTCGATCTGATCGGGATCAAGCGTACCGGCACGGCATTGTCCGGCAATCGACTGCACGGCCCGGCAGATTTCATCCCGCGCACCATAGCTGAGCGCCAGGTTGAGGTTAAGCTTGGTATTGGCTGCGGTGCGCTGAATAGAGGTGAGCAGCACCTCGCGAACAGAGTCGGGCAGGCGGGATATCTCACCGAGACAGCGCAACCGGATCTGGTTCTTTTCCATCCGATCCAACTCGGAGACCAGGTACGACTTCAGGATATTCATCAGGCCGGAGACCTCCTGATGCGGCCGCTTCCAGTTCTCGGCCGAAAAAGCGTACAGCGTCAGACAGGAGATGCCGATTTCACCGCAGGTCTCGACGATATCGCGAACCGAATCAGCCCCTATTTTGTGCCCGTAGATCCGGGGTTTTTTCCGTTTTCTCGCCCAACGGCCGTTGCCGTCCATGACGATTGCCACGTGGCCAGGCAACCGCTGCGGATCGAGTTCTTCGGGAACAGTCATAAAAAGACCCGTGGTTCAACATTTCAAGAAACGAAGAGGTGTAATCTCAGACGTCGAGCATCTCTTTTTCTTTCGCCGCGGTAATCTCGTCGATCTGGGCGATATAGGCATCGGTTTCGGTCTGAGCTTCGTCCTGAAGTTTAAACAGGTCGTCTTCAGAGATATCTTTATCTTTTTTCTGCTTTTTCAAAGTATCTATCGCCTCGCGGCGGACGTTTCTGATCGCCACCCGGAACTCCTCGGCAATCTTCTTGACATGCCGAACCAACTCCTTGCGCCGTTCTTCGGTAAGCTGCGGGATATTGAGGCGGATAATCTTGCCGTCGCTGACGGGTGTCAGGCCTACATCTGATTTCAGAATTGCCTTCTCGATTGCCGGCAGGACCTGAGGGTCCCACGGCTGAATGGCAATCGTCCGGCTTTCCGGAATGGTCAGGGAACCGACCTGATTGAGCGGCATGATGCTGCCGTAGGCGTTGACCTTGATATCGTCGAGCAACGCCAGCGAGGCGCGGCCGGTACGGACCTTGCCCAGTTCGATTTTAAACGTCTCGACGGTTTTCTCCATTTTCTCGGCCATTTCAAGTATCACTTCGCTCATGGTAGTCACCTATTCCTGTTGGGAACCTTGAAAAATTGCCATTTCGGCCAATCTCGTCGTTACGCAGCCAAATTTCATCCTCGAAACATCATCCATGTCAGCGGAAAAATTATAGTGCACCCCTCGAGCTTGAACGAAATTCCGATTTTTTTAAGATCCCCTGTTGTTTGGCAGTGTTCCTGCGGCCGGTCAGCTGTGGATCACGGTGCCGACTTCCTCTCCGAGCACGGCCTTTCTGATATTTCCGGCAACCGTCATGTTCATGACCAGGATCGGCTTCTCATCTTCCTTGGCCAAGGCGATACCGGCGGCATCCATGACCCTGAGCCCCTTGCTCAGCACATCTTCGTAGGTGAGGCGCTGGTATTTAACAGCATCGGGGTTGTTGACCGGGTCCTTGTCGTAAACGCCATCAACCTTGGTGGCTTTGATAATCACATCGGCGTCGATTTCAAGGGCACGTAACACACCGGCAGAATCTGTGGTAAAATAGGGGTTGCCGGTCCCGGCGGCGAAAATGACGGTGCGCCCTTTTTCCAGGTGCCTGACCGCTCGTCTGCGGATATACGGTTCGCAGATCGACTGCATCGGAATAGCCGACTGGACACGGGTATCGACCTCAATACGTTCCAGCGCATCCTGCATGGCCAGGCTGTTCATCACCGTAGCCAGCATCCCCATATTGTCAGCCGTGGCCCGATCCATGCCCTTGCTGGCTCCGGCAACACCCCGGAAGATGTTGCCAGCGCCGATCACCAGGCCGACCTGTACTCCGAGACGAACGACCTCTTTGATTTCACCGGCTACGAAATCAAGAACGGTGGTATTGATTCCGTAGGAGTCGTTTCCCATCAGAGCTTCACCGCTCACCTTCAATAAGACACGCTGATAGACAAGCTGCATGATGCTGTTACTCCCCTGGTTGACGGGACGATTACCGGATCAGCGACGAGACG
>JAZBPM010000131.1:0-23891 GCA_036351615.1 Desulfofustis sp. | reverse complement strand
GAATGTCCTGGCCAGGAATCTGCTGAAGGCCGCCGGTAAGTCGGAAAATCGTATCAAGACGCTGATTTCGGCCACGGTGGCCTTTATTTCCAGCTTTATGCAAAATATCGGGGCAGCCGCGCTGTTCATGCCGGCGGTCATCCGGATGGGTCGGCAGACCGGTATTCCGGCGTCTCGAATTCTGATGCCGATGGCTTTTTGCGCGATTATCGGCGGCACCATGTCCCTGGTCGGGGCGAGTCCGACTATTTTGCTCAATGATCTCATTGCGCAGGCAAATGATATCGGTATCTTGCCGGTCAAGGTCGAGCCGCTTGGCCTGTTTACCCAAACGCCCATCGGCATCGCCCTGGTGGTCTCGGCAATTGCCTATTTTATTGTTTTCGGCAACCTGATCATGCCGCGACGGGCCGGCGAACGGGATGATAACCATCTGATGCCGTCCACGCTGGTCGACACCTACCAGGAAGTGGCTGGTGTCTACGAGGTCGAGGTGCCTGCTACGTTCGGCTCCTTCACACTGGAGGAGCTGCATGTCCGCGACCGCTACCACGTGACCATCGCCGGTGTCTATATGCCGGAGAAAAAGCAGAAAAACTATGCGCCGACCCGCGACGAGCTGATCCGTTCCGGCGAGACGCTGGCCATGGTCGGCAACGAGGAACATGTGCGTCGCTGCGCCGAGGACTTCGGCCTGATCTACAAGGGAGAACTCGATGTCTTTGCCGAGGACTTCTCGGTCAACAATGCCGGCATTGTCGAAGGAATCGTCACCCCGCGCTCGCTACTGGCAGGACACACCATGCTCGAGCGGCGGTTTCGCAAGACCAACGGGGTAGTGCCGGTGGTACTCTGCCGAGAGGGGATTTGTCAGTTCGACCAGATCACCAAAGAAGTGATCAAACCCGGCGATGCGCTGCTGATGTTCGGGCGTTGGGAAAAATTCCGGGAGCTGCAGAAGCGCAATTGCTTTATCTTTACCACCGAGATCAAGGGAGACGTCATCAGGAGCGAACGGGCCGGCATGGCGGTGGCCTGGCTGATTATCGCGGCGGCTTTGGTCCTGTGGCTCGAACCGGCGAGTGCTGCGCTCGGTGTGCCGATCAAGCTGTCCCTGTCAATTTCATTGCTGGTCGGGGCTCTCGGCATGATCCTGACCAAGGTGTTGACCATCGATGAGGCCTATCGTTCCATCGACTGGATGACCGTCTTCCTGCTGGCCGGCCTGATCCCGCTCGGCCTGGCCTTCCAGAAAACCGGCGCCGCCGAATGGGTGGCGGTGACGATCATCAACCTGGTCGGCGAGGTGCCGCAAGTCGTATTCCTGCTTATCGTTGGGGTGCTCACCTCGTTTTTCACGCTCGTCATCTCCAACGTCGGGGCCACGGTGCTCTTGGTGCCGCTGTGCATGGCCATGGCTGTTGAAGTCGGCAGTGATCCGCGGTTGGCGGCGATGGTGGTTGCGCTGGCGGCGTCCAACACCTTCGTGTTGCCGACCCACCAGGTCAACGCGCTGGTGATGCGGCCGGGCGGCTACCAGACCATCGATTACGTGCGGGCCGGCACCGGTATGACCATTATCTACCTGGTCGTTCTGATCACCATGCTCTCACTGTTCTATTAACCTGTTACCCAAGTATTGATGGGGCGCCGGTGCATCACTGACCGAGACGCCGGGTACTCCGGCCGCGCCGATCACAATGCTATCCGGGGCGAGCGGGTTCTGTTTCGTCTGGCGTTTGCGCTGGAGATGGGCTATCCTGTTGTCCTTGCAGATGAAATCGTTGTATGCTCACCAGGCCTTGCAACGGAGCGTCATGTCATGAGAGTCATTCCATCATTGAGTCTTCGGGCCAAACTGGTCATTATTCTCAGTTGTTACGTCGTCGGTATCCTGACGATGTTCGTCGTGTCGCAGCGAGACCTTGGCGCCGCCAAGGATAAACTTGAGGCGATTGATCTTGCCTATGGCCTGCACGGCATCATTCTGGAGGTCCGTAGATACGAGAAGAACTACCTGCTGTACGGCACCGAAGAGGCACTTGAGGAAAATAAAGTGCTGTTGTCGATGGCGCTGGAGGCGATCGACAAGATGGCCGATCGGGTGTCACGTCTGAAAATTCATCCGATGTTGATGCGTCTCAAAGAAGTGGTTCAGGCCTACCAGCGCAATGTCGGTCTTCTTTCGTCTTCCTACGATCCCTATCAGGGTACGGTCAGCAGCGGCCTGGTCGACTCCTTGCGGAAGGAAGGGCAGGAGATGGTCGAGTTGAGCAGCGAACTGGTCAGCTTTGAACATCGGCAGATTCTGTCGATTCTAGACGAACTGGTCCGCCAGCTGATCGTTTGGACGGTGGTTGCCCTGGCGGTCGGCGTGCTCCTGCCGTTGGCCGTTTCCTTTAAGATTTTCAAGCCGCTGCGTATTATCAAAGAGGCCACGGAGCAAATCGCTACCGGGAGGTTTCAACAGATCGAGGTGCTCGATACCCAGGACGAGATGCAGCAGGTCATGGAAGCCCTCAACACCATGGCCAGTGAGCTGCAGCACCGCCAGGACCAGCTGGTGCAGTCCCAGAAACTCTCCTCGATCGGCACGTTGACCGCCGGCATCGCCCATCAGCTCAACAACCCCCTGAACAATATCGCCACCTCCTGCCAGATCGCCATCGATGAATTCGCGTCGGGCGATGCCGATCTCCTGCGCCGCATGCTGAAGAACATTGACCAGGAAACCCTTCGGGCCCGGGATGTCGTTCAGGGCCTGCTCGAGTTCTCCCGGGCACGCGAATTCACCGTCCGCCCGGAATCGCTTGCAGCCGTGGTGAATCGGTCCGTGCAACTGGTACACAGTCAGGTTCCCGCCACTATCTCCGTCACCGTCGAGGTCCCCGAAGACCTGGTGGTGACGATGGATGCCCAGCGTATCCAGGAGGTGTTCATCAACATGATCTTCAACAGCGTTCAGGCCATCGACGGGAGCGGCACTATCCGGATCGCCGCCGCGCTGGACCGGGAGCAGGTGGTCATCGAAGTGAGCGATGACGGGAGCGGCATCCCGGCCGAGATCCAGGACCGTCTCTTCGATCCGTTTTATTCCACCAAGGAAGAAGGGCAGGGGACCGGACTGGGACTGTCCATCGCCTACGGTATCATCCAGAAACACGGTGGGCAGATCAGTGTGCAGAGTGCACCGGGGCAAGGGGCGACGTTTTTCATCCGCCTGCCGGTGTCAGCAACGAAAGGGGTGACGGGCGATGGCTGAGCAGGGTCCGCGAATCCTTGTGGTCGATGATGAAGCGATCGCCCGGGACAACATCTCCTACCTGCTGCAGAAGGCCGGGTTTACAACGCTGACGGCAGGCAGCGGCAATAAGGCGACCGAATTGCTCGAGCGGCAGGAGGTGGATCTGGTGCTGACCGACCTGCGCATGAGCGGCGGTGACGGCTTGGCCCTGTTGACGGCGAGCAAACGGCTCTGGCCGGATACCGAGGTGATTGTCATTACCGGTTATGCCAGTGTCGATACGGCCGTGGCGGCGATGCAGGAAGGTGCCTATCACTACCTGGCCAAACCGGTCAATGTGGACGAGATGCTCGCCCTTGTCCACAAGGCTTTGGAGAAACGGGCGCTCCGCCTGGAAGTCCGGGAACTCAAGAGCAGGATTTCGGCCGATGCCGGGGTGTTAAGAATTGTCGGTTCCAGCCAGAAGACACAACTGCTCCGGGAGAATATCGGTCAGGTTGCACCGCTGGATTGCACAGTGCTCATCCAGGGTGAAACGGGAACCGGCAAAGAACTGGTCGCCAAGACCATCCATGAGCTAAGCGGACGGGCCAAGAGGCGGTTCGTCGCTTTTAATTGCGGCGCGTTCACCGAGGAACTGATTACCAACGAATTGTTCGGCCATGAAAAGGGAGCGTTCACCGGGGCGATGCAGGTCAAGAAAGGGCTGCTCGAACTGGCAGAAGGCGGGACGGTTTTCTTTGACGAAATTGGTGAGTTGTCTCTACAGATGCAGGTCAAGCTCCTCAGGGTGCTGCAGGAGCGGACCGTGATGCGGGTCGGTGGCAATGTCGAAATACCCATCGATATCAGGATCCTGGCCGCGACCAACAAAGACCTGAAAAAAGAGGTCGAGCAGGGTGCCTTTCGCCTTGATCTCTTCTATCGCCTTGATGTCTTTACCATCAAGGTGCCGCCGTTGTCAGAACGTCGGGAGGATATCCCCTTGCTGGCCGGCCATTTCCTGGCCAAACATACCGCCGGCGGCGAAGCCGTTCCGGAAATCAGCTCCGAGGCGCTTCAGTTGTTGATGGATTACGAATATCCGGGCAATATCCGCGAACTTGAAAACATCGTGCAGCGGATGCTACTCAACTGCAGCGACGGGGTGATCACCGCGTCCTGTCTCGAACAGGACCTTCGTCCCGCGGCCATTCTGCCACGCCGGCCGGTCAAGCGAAGCTGGCCGTCGCTTGAAGAGCATGAGAAAAACTATATTCTCGAGGTGCTCGACGAGGTGGAAGGAAACAAATCAAAGGCGGCGAAGATCCTGGCCATCGACCGGGTTTCCCTATGGCGCAAGATGAAACGTTATGGCTTCAACGACTCCGAAGAGTAGTCCTGGCGGTCGGGGAGCAGGATCTTTTCGATGACGTCGTCGGCGCTCTGCACGGCGAAGATCTCCAGTCCCTTCCTGACGTCTCCCGGCAGCGAATCGACATCTTCCTTGTTGGCCAGCGGCAGAAAGACACCGGTCAGGCCGGCGCGCTGGGCCGCCAGCAGTTTTTCCCGGATCCCGCTGACCGGCAGCAGCCGGCCGCGCAGGGACATTTCCCCGGTCATCCCGTAGTTGCCGCTAACCGCGCGTCCGGTGAGCAGCGACAGCAGCGCGGTGAAGATGGCGATGCCGGCCGATGGACCGTCTTTCGATCCCGCCCCGGCTGGAAAGTGGATATGGATATCGAGCTGCCGGAAAAATTGATCGGCGATACCGAACTCGGCGGAGCGGCTGCGGATGAGACTCAGTGCCGCCTGGGCCGATTCCCGCAGCACCTCGCCGAGTGAACCGGTCAGCAGCAGGTTGCCGGTCCCCTGCATGGATGCCGTTTCGATATGCATGATTTCACCGCCAAAGGGAGACCAGACCAGTCCGGTGGTTACTCCGACCCGCGGGCTCAATTCGGCGGCATCCCGGTGAAATCGCCGACCGCCGAGCAGGCTGACGATGGTGGCCGGCTCAACGGTGACGGCCTGTTGGCCATTATCGGCGGCTTGAATCTTTTCCAGAGCCAGTTTCCGGCAGATGGTGGCGATTTCCCGCTCCAGATTGCGCAGCCCGGACTCTTTGGTGTAGCCGGTGATCACCTGGGCGAGCGCTTCATCCGTGAAACTGGTCGAATCACTATCCAGGCCGGCCGCCTTGAGCTGGCGGGGCACGATAAAGGTCCTGGCGATGTCAAGTTTCTCGTTGTCCGTATAGCCACTGAATTCAATGAGTTCCATCCGGTCGAGCAACGGCCCCGGCAGTTTGGTCACGTCGTTGGCGGTGGCGATGAACATGATGCGTGACAGATTGAACGGCATGTCCAGGTAGTGATCCATGAATTTTGCGTTCTGCTCGGGGTCGAGGACCTCGAGCATCACCGACGCCGGGTCGCCGCGAAAATCCTGACCGATCTTGTCGATTTCGTCGAGCATGAACACCGGGTTGTTGACCCTGGCCCGTTTGAGTTCCATGATGATCCGTCCCGGCATCGCCCCGACGTAGGTCCGGCGATGACCGCGCAGTTCCGCCTCGTCACGCAATCCGGCCAGTGAAATCCTGATGAAGTGCAGGCGCAAGGCCTCGGCAATGGCCTTGCCGACCGAGGTTTTGCCGGTCCCCGGCGGACCGGTGAAACAGAGGACCGGTCCTTTGCCGATCTCGGCCAGCTGTTTCTGCTCGAGCACCTCGCGCGCGGTTTCCCGCAACTCGTTCAGATTGAGCGGTTTGCCGAGGTAGTGCGCCGCCCCGCTCTTCAACGCCTTGACCGCAGAATCGACGGTGGCGAAGCCGGTGACCAGAATGACCGGAATATGCTGGTAGGAACGGCCGATTTCGGCGAGCAACTCCAGACCGTCCATGCGGTCCATTTTCAAGTCGCTGATGACCAGGTCGATGTCTTCTTTTGCCAATATCTCCAGCGCGCTAATACCATCTGTGGCAGAGAGACAGAGAAGCCCGTCCTTGCTCAGGATATGGCTGATATTGGTGCGGGCGATTTCCTCGTCATCGACAACCAGGACCGTTTGCCTGGCCGTTTCCCGCAAGGTCCTGGCAGCCAGGAATTCGAGGATGCGCTGTTTGACCTGGATCAGGCCGCAATGCCGTCCGTCGAGCAGGGCCTTTGCCCGGTTGATATCGAGATTGCCCTGGGTCGAGCTGTGCCACGGCAACGTCAGGACCATGTCGATATAGTTGAGGCCGAGCGCGAATTCGGCGATCGCCGGATCCATCTTTTCCAGTTTCTCGATTTCCTTGTTGATCGCTTCTGCCGCATGGCGCGGCAGATTGGCCTCGGCTACTCGCTTGCGCAAGGCCGGCAGAGGTGATTCATCTGCCGGGGGCTCCGGCACCGGTTCGCTTCGGGCTGATTTCTTCTGAAAGAACATGATGATCCTCTGGATTGTTTTTTCTCTCTTACTCCTTTTTCCATTCCTTTGCCCAAATATTTTTTCTGACCCTGTCTTTTCTCATTTTATCAATGAGATGGAAGGTAATCAAGTCGACCTCTTCGGAATTATTGTTGCACAATGCAACATGTGTTGCAGGGAGCAATAGGGTGAGAACCGATACTGTTGCGATACGCAACAGTATCGGTTGGAGGAATTTCATTGATTGTAATTAATAGTAATAAAATCAGATATATATTTAGTTTATCGGAGATGGCACGATTTTTGAGAAATCAACATCAGGAGTGTGACGGTGAAGGGCGCGGCAGTTACAGCAATGTGAGACGAGATGACCAGACAAAGGCAGAAAGAAGTTCAGGCGCAGGAACCGGGAGCCGTTGAGAAGGCAAGAGAAGCGTCGGCCATGGCGGTCAGCAGGCCGGTCATCATCTTTCTAACCCGAACCCCTAGCCTTGCCGAATCGGTCATCGAGTACGTCGTTGCCATCGCCGATCGTCTCGGGTTGAAGATTGTCGCCGTTTTCGTCAACACCATGCCGCAGCTGCATCAGCGCTCTTCTTTCAAGCGGCGCATGGAACGAAGCGCGGCAATTTTCAGCGAGAAAGCTCGGACCAGGGGGCTCGATTTCTCTGCGGTCAGAGATTCCGGCAGGCTTGCCGTGGTGGTCAAACGATTGTGTCATACGGTGAAACGGGTCGAGTTTGTACTGATCGACCATGGAATAAGCCGGGAACTGGTGGCGTCGGTAGCACCGGTCCCCGTATTCAGTGTTCTGTCCACCGGTCCTGTGGCCGGAGAAGCGGGCATGAGCGATCGCCTTCCTACTCTTACAGGAGAAACACCAATGGTAACACAGCAAAGAAAACGTCATGTCGTAAAAACAATTACTTTCGGAGCGGCCACCGCCGGCCTGTACGGGGCGATGTTCGCCTTTCCCGACACGGTGATGCATTATTGGACGAAAGGAGGCTTTTACGCCCTGCTGCCGGTGGCCACTGTTTTCGCGTTTTCCTATGTCCACGGGACATTTACCAGTAATTTCTGGTCGGCTCTGGGTATTGAGGGGTCCAAAGCGGCTGCCAAGAAGCAGGCCGAGAAGCGCTCCGGCATGGTCGAGACTACCAGGAAACGGCCCGACACCCGGCCGCGGCTGCGAGCGGAATAAGGCCCCGCGGCACATTACCAACAGCAGATAATTATCACTCGTCAATCAAAAAAACCGATGAGGTAAAGTGTATGCATGCTCCTGTAACAGAAGCCTTGCAGTTTATCGATCTCAATCTCAGCTACATCCTCTTTCTCATCGCCGTCGGTTTTATCGGCGGTCTGGTCAGCGGTTTTATCGGTTCGGGCGGGGCCTTTGTCCTGACTCCGGGCATGATGAGCCTCGGTGTGCCCGGTAACGTCGCGGTGGCCAGTAATATGTGTCACAAGTTTCCGAAGGCTCTGGTCGGCGCTATCAAACGACACCGCTACGGCCAGGTCGACATCAAACTCGGATTAATCATGGGTGCTTTTGCTGAAATCGGGGTCCAGGTCGGGATTCAAGTCCAGACGGCTATCCTGTCGCGCTGGGGACAAGCCGGCTCGAACCTTTACGTCAGCCTGGCCTTCGTCTCGGTACTCATCGTCGTCGGATCTTTTGTCATGCGCGATGCGATGAAGATCAAGAAGTCCGGCGGAGATGTCGGTTCCGCCCCGACGCTGGCGAAGCGTTTACAAAAGATTGAGTTGTGGCCGATGCTGACCTTCAAGACGGCTGGTGTGCGGATCAGCATGTGGTTTATCGTGCCGGTCGCTTTCGCCACCGGTATGCTGGCGGCAACGATCGCCGTCGGCGGTTTCATCGGCGTGCCCGGACTGATGTACATAGTCGGGGTGACCAGTATCGTCGCATCGGCTACCGAACTGGTGGTGGCTTTTGTCATGGGGCTTGGCGGCACCTTGATCTGGGCCTATTACGGTATGGTCGATATCCGCCTCACCTTGTTGATCCTCGGTGGTTCGCTGTTTGGCGTGCAACTCGGCGCCATCGGTACGACCTATGTCAAGGACTATATGATCAAGCTGGTGATGGCCACCATCATGTTGATCGTCGCCGTCAGCCGCTTCCTCGCGTTACCGCAATATCTCGACCAGTTACAGGTGACCTCGTTCGGTGACGGCGTGTCGACGATGCTGACGCAGCTCAGTTTCTATGTGATGTGTTTTGCGCTGCTGCTGGGGGCCGGAATTATTCTGTTCAGTCTGTTTCGAGCCCGATCTGCGGAAATGGCTGCCGAGCAGGCAAGTATGCAGGCGTGAGAGGACGATGAAAGCGAAAGCGACGATTATTGCGGCCCTGGACAATTCCCGGTCCAGCCGCAGTGCCTTCAAACAGGCGCTGACCCTGGCGGTTTCACGGCGATCGGAACTGGTGGCCGTGGCGGTGACGCCCCGCTATGAGGGGACGATGAGCAGGCTGTCGATTGATGATCCGGAACGGGCCCTGAGTGCCCCGTTTGTCGATAGTCTCACGGATGCTGCAGATTATGCGGCGTCGCTCGGGCTGGCCGTCCGGACCGAGCACCTGATTGGTGTGCCGAGTGCTGAGATTGTCGCTTTCGCCGAGCGCGAGGAGGCCGGCCTGATTGTCATCGGGGGCTGCCGGCGGACACAGATGGAACGCGTGCTGCTCGGTCGGACGACTGCCCGGATTATCGCCGACGCGCCGTGCGATGTGCTGATCATCCCGGAAGGATCCGAGGTCCAGTTTGCGTCTATCCTGGTCGGGATCAACGGGTCGGCGGCCAGCCTCCAGGCCGGTCGAATGGCGCTCGAACTGGCCGATGATTACGGCAGTACCGTCCATGCGCTGGCAGTGGTCGAGGTCCCGGTTGACCGGAGTCTGCGCTACGGCGTCATGGAGGAGGCTCGGCTCGCCGGGCGCAGAAATCTGGAAGCCATACAGCAGTATGCCGAGAAGCATGGCCAAAAGATCACCTGCGAGGTGCGGGTGTCAAGCACCGACCGGGCCTTAATCGATCACGCCGAAAAAACGGGGAGCCAGCTGATCGTCATCGGTTGTTCCGCCCATAGTGGCGTCGGTCACCTGATGTCGGGGAGCATCGTTGAGCGGGTTGTCTCGCAGGCCACCTGCCCGGTCCTTGCCGTCAGGCGTGATATTGTCGAAGACGGAGCCCAATCACGGGCGAGTTAACAGCCTGTCCGACCGACTGACCATGATGGCGGTCGAAGCGGACAGATGGAGGTGAGTCATGCAAGCAATCGACCTGTTCGGCTTCCTGGTGGCGGCAGTTGGAATCGTGCATCTATTCAGCCGGATAGCTGCGCGATTAACCGGGGTATCGGCGGATTTACGCCGAAAAAGCAGCAAAGACCCGGTTGCGAGAACGGACTGGTATGTCTTCTTTTCCTTGTCGTCGCTTTATGGGAACCAGAGGGCGCACAGAAACACAGGTGGCACTGCCAGATACCCGGGTCGTCAGCATCGCCCGATGCCGCACCCCGGCTCGACACGGACCCGCCCCCGGGCGACGCTCACCAGTTAACCGGCGGGGCCTGGGCGAGTCTGTGTCCGTGCCAGGGCAATGGGATTCTCCCGGCGAAACTCGAATCATCGGCCATCAATGTCCGATGTCTTTGAGTAACCTGCATTATCGTGCTCCAACGACGCTGCTCACGATGGGCGGCAGCAGCCACAGCGAACGCGAAACACCGTCTGCCGTGGTTGCAGCCGCTGTTGTGGCTTGGTCCACCAAAAATAGTTCTTGATATTTTCCTCACCGATTGGCATATTAAGGGTTTTTCTGTTGGCAAAACGTCGATTATCGTCGTAGTGCCGGAATCCACCCGACTGCGGTTTTTCTTCGAGAATGATAACGGAACTTGGCAAGGGGTTGCAGTAACGTGTAACTCCTTTCTTTTTTTACTTTCTTCCGGCTCGTAAACGGGGGGAACGGCTTGTTAAAGCGGTGTGCAGGTAAATGGTAGAGGATAATAACCATGGCTAGAGATTTATCGAAGGTTCGCAATATTGGTATCAGCGCCCATATTGATTCGGGCAAAACCACCCTGACCGAGCGGATTCTGTTTTATACCAACAGGATTCACGCTATTCACGAGGTTCGCGGGAAAGACGGCGTCGGTGCCAAGATGGACTCCATGGAGCTCGAGAAGGAGCGCGGTATTACCATCCAGTCCGCCGCCACCTACGCTTCTTGGAAGGATATCGATATCAATATTATCGACACCCCCGGTCATGTCGATTTCACCATCGAGGTGGAGCGGGCGCTGCGCGTGCTCGACGGGGCCATTCTGGTGCTCTGTTCTGTCGGCGGGGTTCAGTCCCAGTCGATTACCGTGAACCGGCAGATGAGCAGATATCGGGTGCCGCGGATCGCTTTTGTCAACAAGTGCGACCGCACCGGCGCCAACCCCGAGCGCGTGGCCGGACAATTGCGCGACAAACTCGATCTCAACGCGCGGTTGATGCAACTGCCGATCGGTCTCGAGGCCGATTTTTCCGGCATTGTCGATCTGATCACCATGAAAGCGCTCTATTTTGAGGGAAAGAGTGGTGAGCAAATTCGTGAAGCGGAGATTCCGGCCGAGATGCAGGCCGAGGCGCAGGAGCGCCACCAGGAGTTGCTCGAGGAATTGTCGATGTACTCCGAAGAATTGATGGAGGCCCTGCTGGAAGGGGGAGAGGTCGATACCCAGCTGGTGTACGACGCGGTTCGCAAAGGGACGCTATCGCTCGAATTTACCCCGGTGTTTATCGGTTCGGCCTACAAGAACAAAGGTATCCAGCCATTGCTCGACGCGGTGGCCGCCTATCTGCCCTGTCCGACCGATGTCCAGAACTTCGCCCTTGACCTGCGCAACAACGAGCAAGAGTTCACGGTAACCAACAGCCCGGACGATCCGTTGATCATGCTCGCCTTCAAGCTCGAGGACGGACGATACGGCCAGTTGACTTACGTGCGGACTTACCAGGGGAACCTGAACAAAGGCGATACCGTCTACAACAGCCGAACTGGGAAAAAGGTCAAGATCGGTCGTCTGGTAAGGATGCATGCGGACGAGATGGAGGAGATTGACGGCTGCGGTCCCGGCGATATCGTCGCCCTGTTCGGTGTTGATTGTGCCTCCGGCGACACCTTTACCGTAGAAGGGATAGAGGCATCCATGAGTTCCATGCATATTCCCGAACCGGTCATCTCGTTGGCTATTATTCCGGTGGACAACAAGGCACAGACCAATATGTCCAAGGCGCTCAACCGGTTTACCAAGGAAGACCCGACCTTCCGGACCTTTGTCGATCATGAGACCGGAGAAACTATTATATCCGGCATGGGCGAGTTGCACCTAGACGTCTATATCGAGCGGATGAAGCGTGAATACAAGGCCGAGGTTACCGCCGGGGCACCGCAGGTCGCCTATCGCGAAACCATCACCGCCCGCGCCGATTTCGACTACACCCATAAGAAGCAGACCGGCGGCTCGGGCCAGTACGGGCGGGTGGCCGGCTATCTCGAACCGCTGGAAGAAGGCGACTACGAGTTCGTCGACTCCATCGTCGGCGGTACAATTCCCCGTGAATATATCCCGTCCTGCGACAAGGGGTTTCAGAAAAGCATGGAAAAAGGCATCCTCTGCGGCGCCGCCATTACCGGGGTCCGAGCGGTCATCAATGATGGCGCCTCCCACTCGGTGGACTCCTCGGACGTTGCCTTCCAGCTGGCCGCTATCGGGGCGTTCAAGGATGCCTATCGCAAGGCCCAGCCGGTGATCATGGAGCCGATCATGAAGGTCGCCGTGGAAGGGCCGACCGAGTTCCAGGGTGCGGTGATGGGCAGTCTCAACCAGCGGCGCGGCATGATTATCGGTACCGTTGAAGAAGGCAACTACACGGTGGTCGAGGCAGAGGTGCCGCTTTCCGAGATGTTCGGTTATTCCACGGTTTTGCGTTCTCTAACCCAGGGTAAGGCAGAGTTCACAATGGAATTCGCCACCTTCAAGCAGGTGCCGAAAAGCGTTGGCGAAGAGTTGATCAAGAAATACGAGCAGGAAAAGAAAAATAATTGAAACGTGGTGTTGACTTGTGTCACGCCGCTTCGTTCACCGAGTGAAGAGTCGGCGACAGGTTCGTCCCGTTGTTAACAGAGAGGAGTTGAGCGCCATGGATAGAGAAGATCTGATCACCAGCAATCCGCTGCGGGTGTTGGGGCTGGATAATAAAGCGGAAGAGGGCAGGCAGAGCCTCGGCTTGGTCATGGCCAGGGCCGGCCTCGGCAAGACGGCAATCCTCGTGCAGATTGCTCTGGATTCGATGCTGCGGGGCAATCGAGTCCTGCATGTGTCCATCGGTGAGTCGATCGAGAAGACCCGTGATCGGTACGACGAGATCCTGTCGCTGATGGTCGAGAGGTTGTCCGATGAAGCGCGGACCGAGGTGGCCCGGCGGCGGATGATCATGACGTTCAAGGAGAATGTGTTCAGCCGACCGATGCTGGAGGAGCGATTGAAGGACCTGATCCAGCAGGAAATCTTTCAGCCCGATTGCCTGATCATCGACGGTTACGATTTCGACGGCAACGGCCGTCAGGCGATGGAGGACTTGAAGGTGCTGATGGCCGATCTCGGCATCGCCGTTATCTGGTTTTCGGCGGTGTGCCATCGTGAGGACGAGCGCGTTTCCGCAGACGGTGTTCCGGCCCCCTGTCATGCGATCGACGATCTGTTCGAGGTGGTGCTGGTCATCAAGCCGCATGGCGATCACATCCACCTGGACATCCTCAAGTGCGCCTATTGCCAGGTCGAACCGGGTACGACTCTGACGCTCGATCCGTCCACCATGTTGATCAAAAAAGCGTAGGCTGACCAATTGTCCCGCCCGGCTGGGCGGGATGGAAGATCAGAAAGCGGGTGGTCCCGATCGGGGCGACCCGCTTTTTTCGTTAAGGGGAAGCAATGAGATTTCGACCCTGTATCGATTTGCACGATGGTGCCGTAAAGCAGATCGTCGGCTCGACCTTGAGTGACGACGAACCGGGCCGGTTGCAGACCAATTTCGTCGCGACGCAGCCGCCGGCGTGGTACGCCAACCTCTATCGCCGGGACGATCTGCAGGGCGGCCATATCATCATGCTCGGGTCCGGCAATGAAACGGCGGCCGGCGAGGCGCTGGCCGCCTGGCCCGGCGGCATGCAGATCGGCGGTGGTATTACCGCGGAAAATGCGGTGTCGTGGTTGTCACGCGGGGCGTCCCATGTGATCGTCACTTCCTGGGTTTTCCATGACGGCCGGATCGATCAGCATCGTCTGGATCGTTTGCTGGCCGAGGTCGGCAGGGACCGCTTGGTGCTGGACCTGAGCTGCCGCCGTCTGGGTGCCGACTATTTCGTCGTTACCGACCGCTGGCAGCGTTTTACCGAGGTGCGTATCGAAGCCTCAGCCCTGGCCGAACTGGCCGGCTACTGTGCCGAATTTCTGATTCACGCGGCTGATGTCGAAGGCAAATGCCAGGGGGTCGAGACGGAATTGATCGACATTCTCGGGAAACACAGCCCGATTGTGACCACGTATGCCGGAGGGATTCGAGATCTCGAAGACTTGGAAACTATCTTCCGGGTCGGCGACGGTCGCCTTGATGCCAGCATCGGCAGCGCACTTGATATTTTCGGAGGACAGGGCATCACCTATCACCAGGCTGTTGCGTTTCATCAGCGCCACCGAGGTAACGCGAATGACACGTGAACACAATGAAGAGCTTTTAACATCGGGTGATAGCACCGAAGAGGCAATGCGCGAACTCAGAATCATGGTCCCTGATGATCTGTTCCGGGCCTGGCAGCGCTGTTCCTGGCTCCTCCTTGCAGAGACCGGTCGTTCGCGAACCGAGAGCATGACCGAAATGGTGCGCGATTTCCTCGTCAAGCACGGTTGCTGATAGCGATACCGTTGCTGCAGCGACGGTATGCAAAACCTTTTATAACGATCCGAGCCCCGAATACGGTACTGATCGGACAATTGGAAATCGACAAACCGCTTCCGGTTGTTGTTGACACGATATTGGCCAAAATGGTACGTAACGATGTATCGAACCACTCTGGCGATGGGATAATGGTTCAATATCACAGTGTAATAGCAGATATCGGCTCACCTTCAATTCTTTTTGGCTTGAATGAGATACGTACTTGCTTTATCGACACTTCTCTCCGTTTTCTGGCTGATCAATTCCGGCCACTATACCCCGTTGATGCTGTTCTTCATGGTTGTTTCCGTTGTCTTCGTAGCGATGCTCTGTCGTCGTCTCGATGTCGTCGACGGTGAGTCGCAACCGCTCAATTTGACGTTTTCTATTCCCGCTTACTGGCTCTGGCTGATCAAGGAAGTCGTCGTTTCAAACATCACGGTTGCCGGCAATGTCTGGGGTGGCGCCGAGTCTATCAGCCCCCGCTTGATCAAGGTTACCGCTCATCAGAAGACGGATATCGGTAAGGTCATTTACGCCAATTCGATCACCTTGACCCCGGGAACGGTCAGTGTCGATCTGGAAGGCGATCAGATTACGGTGCATGCCCTGACCCGAGATTCGGCCGCAGGGTTGCAAACCGGTGAGATGGATCGTCGGGTCTGTTTGGTGGAGAGATAATGTACGAGTTGACGGCATTGATCCTGCTCGTGGTCATGGGACTGGCGCTGGCACGTGCTTTCCTGGGGCCAACGTTGTACGACCGGATTCTGGCAGTCAATAATTTCGGCACCAAGACGGTGTTGCTGATTGCGATCGTCGGCTTTCTCGGCGGTCGTCCCGACTTCCTGGACATCGCCATCGTCTATGCATTGATAAACTTTATAAGTATTATTGCTGTCTTGAGGTTCTTCGAGTATTCCACCAAAAAGCCCATGGATGAGGAAAGCTGATGGAAATCCTCCTTGATGTGATTTCCTGGGTATGTTTGGTGTCGGGCAGTTTTTTCTGCCTGACCGGCGGAATTGGGCTGTTGCGCTTTCCCGATTTCTTTACCAGAATTCATGCCGCCAGTCTGACCGATACGCTCGGCGCCAGCCTGATCCTGGTCGGCTTGATGTTTCAGGCGGGGTGGGGACTGGTTTCTGCGAAGTTGCTGTTGATTTTGATGTTCTCCCTGCTCGCTGGGACGACAGCGAGCCATGCCATGGCTAAAGCGTCATTGAAGAGCGGTCTGAAACCGTTGGAGTTCGATGACGCCGGGAAAGATGGAGTACCGGAAGGAGAAAGGCCATCACAACAGTAATCGACATCGTATTGCTCAGTTTTCTGGCGATGACGGCGCTGGCAATAACCAGGATGAACGACCTCTTTGCCGTGGTTATGCTATCTGGTATCTACAGTTTGTTGTCGGCCGGGTTTTTTCTCGATCTGGATGCCGTTGATGTTGCCTTTACCGAGGCTTCGGTCGGTGCCGGCATTTCAACACTGCTGATGCTTGCCACTCTGAAAATGGTTAAGCGATACGAAGGCAAGACCAGATATAAACCGATGCTGGCACTTGGCGTTGTCGGAGCGACGACTCTGTTGCTGATCTACGGAACGCTGGATATGCCCCACTTCGGCTCTGCCGATGCCCCGATCCACCAACATGTTGCACCGCGTTACATCAACGATTCCATGGACGAAGTCGGCGTGCCGAACATTGTCACGTCGATCTTGGCGAGCTATCGCGGCTATGATACGCTCGGCGAGACGCTCGTTATTTTTACCGCCGGCATCGGAGTCATGTCGTTGCTTCGAGTCTCTCGTGAGACCAAGGATCAGCAGCAAAAACGAGTCCCCGCCGATATGCAGCAGCAGATTATTTTGCGCATTGTCGCCAAAATGATGCTGCCTCTGATCTTGCTCTTCGCTCTTTATGTCCAGTTTCACGGAGACTACGGACCGGGCGGCGGCTTCCAGGCCGGCGTCATTTTCGCCGCCGGAATCATCTTGTATACGATGTTGTTTGGCCTGAGTACAGCTCGGCTGGTATTCAAGAGTTCTCTGCTCCAGAAGTTGACTGCGGTCGGTGTGCTTTTGTATGCCGGTGTCGGGGTGGTCTGCATGCTGCTTGGCGGCAACTTTCTCGATTACAACGTTTTGCGTCATGATCCGGTGCACGGTCAGCACCTGGGAATTCTCCTGGTTGAATTGGGGGTGGGGATCACCGTGGCGACGGTGATGATCACTCTGTTCTTCAAGTTCACCTGGCGTACCGTCAAACATAAGTATATCGATCAATGAATATCATCGGGCTATACAATTACTGGATTGTCGTGGTCCTGATGGGGATCGGTTTTTTTATCGTCATCGCCCACGAAAACCTGATCAAGAAATTGATCGGCTTGTCCATTTTCCAGACTGCGGTGTTTTTCCTGTACATTAGTATGGGCAAGGTCGTCGGCGGGACGGCGCCGATTCTCGATGATAAGTGGCAGCTCTACTCCAATCCGTTGCCGCACGTCTTGATCCTGACTGCGATCGTCGTTGGTATTGCTACCACCGCGGTGGGGTTGGCGCTGGTCATTCGAATTCAAGAGGCTTACGGGTCGATAGAAGAGCACGAAATCCAGATGCAGAATGCTCAGGACCAGATGGAGTGTCAGCTTGAGGCTTACGGTTTTAGAAAAAATAATGCGTTCAGCGTGAAGAGCTTAGACGAGTGATCACTCATTATCCCGTTTTGCAGGTTATCGTTCCCCTGATCGGCGCGCCGCTTTGCCTGTTGCTCCAGGTGCCGCGCGTGGTTGGTCTGTTTGCCGTGTTGGTCAGCAGCCTTGCCTTCCTGGTGAGTTGCGGTCTGTTGCAGCAGGTAATGATACATGGAACGCTGGTCTATGAACTAGGTGGCTGGGCTGCTCCGTGGGGGATCGAGTATCGCATAGACTATTTGAATAGTTATCTGCTACTGCTTGTTTCATCGATGAGCACCGTTGTGCTGATTGCCGCGCAGAGCAGCATCCGAAAAGAATTGCCGGAGAATCGCCACACCTATTTCTACGCTGCTTATTTGCTCTGTCTGACCGGGCTGCTCGGTATCCTGGCGACCGGTGATGCCTTCAATGTGTTTGTGTTTCTGGAAATTTCATCACTGTCCTCCTACACCTTGATAGCCCTGGGAACGGATCGACGGGCCTTGACCGCATCCTACCAGTATTTGATCATGGGCACCATCGGAGCGACCTTCATTATTATCGGTGTCGGCTTGATGTACATGATGACCGGTACGTTGAATATGAACGACCTGGCAGAACGCTTGCCGGAGGTCAATCATTCGCGAACCGTGTTGAGCGCCTTTGGTTTTTTTATAGTTGGTGTCTGTTTGAAGCTGGCCCTGTTTCCGCTGCATCTCTGGCTGCCCAACGCCTATGCCTTTGCACCATCGATTGCGACTGCCTTTCTCGCCGCTACCGCAACCAAGGTCGCCGTCTATGTCCTGATCCGCTATGTATTTACCGTTTTTGGTATCCAGTACGTTGAATCGGTTTTGCCATTACAAGAGATCTTTTTGGTTCTCGGCCTGGTCGGAATCTTTGCGGCGTCAGTCTCCGCCATCTATCAACTCAATATCAAGCGTCTCTTTGCTTATTCAAGTGTTGCCCAAATCGGGTACATGATTCTCGGTTTGGCCATCGGTACCCAGTTGGGCCTGGCGGCGACCCTGCTGCATATGTTCAATCATGCGCTGATGAAAGGGGCTCTGTTCCTGGCAATCGGCAGTATCGTCTACCGCATCAACAGCTCGCAGCTCAACCATATGGCCGGTCTGGGCAGGAAAATGCCATGGACCATGGCTGCCATTGTTATCGGTGGCCTGAGTCTGGTGGGAGTGCCGCTTACGGTCGGTTTCGTCAGCAAGTGGTATCTGGTGCTGGCTCTTCTCGAAAAAGGGTGGTGGTTGGTTACCGTGCTCGTGTTGATCAGTTCGCTGCTTGCCCTGATTTATGTCTGGCGCATCATCGAGTGGGTTTATTTCACCCCGGCGCGTATTCATCTCTCCGAGGTTCGTGAAGCCCCGCTGAGTCAGCTGGTTCCTGTTTGGATCTTGGTCATCGCCAACATCTATTTTGGTATTGATACCAGTCTTACCGTCGGAGTCAGCAAGCTGGCGGCGCAATCATTGTTCGGCTTGTTTGGAGCGGCTCCCTGATGAACCTGGCACCGGAACAGATGCTGTTATCAGCCATATTGATCCCGGCTCTCGCCGTTTTTGGGATTATTTTGACCGGACGGTGGGCGAATATTCGTGAGTTGGTGTCGATCATGGCCGGTCTGATCCTGATTAACCTGGTCACCGGTCTCTATCAAATTGTCGCTGATGGCGGCCTAATCGCTTATCAGGGACCGGAACTGTTTTCCGGACTCACTATCGCTTTTGCCATTGAACCGCTCGGCATGCTGTTTGCGCTGGTCGCGGGGTATCTGTGGTTGGTTACGACCGTCTATTCGATCGGCTATATGCGCGGTCATAAAGAGGAAAAACAGACTCGTTTTTTTGCCTGTTTTGCCGTGGCCATCTCGTCGGTCATGGGGATAGCTTTTTCCGCAAACCTTTTTACTCTCTTCATATTTTATGAAATCCTGACGCTGTCGACCTACCCGTTGGTCACCCATTCCGGGACCATCAAGGCAAAACTTGGCGGGCGGGTTTACCTTGGTGTCCTGCTGACGACCTCGATTCTCTTTTTGCTGTTGGCAATAATCGGCACCTGGTTTGTTACCGGATCACTGGATTTTCGCGATGGCGGCCTGTTCGATTCGTCAACGCTCGGCGCGGCCGCCGTCTTGCTGCCGTTGTACATCTTCGGTATCGGCAAGGCGGCCATCATGCCGTTTCATCGCTGGCTACCGGCCGCCATGGTGGCTCCGACTCCGGTGAGTGCCTTACTGCATGCCGTTGCCGTCGTCAAGGCAGGGGTCTTCTCGGTGCTCAAGATTTGCGTCTATGTTTTTGGCCTCGATACGCTGCGACAATTACCGACGACGGACTATCTGCTCTATCTGGCTGCGGTGACGGTGTTGCTTGCTTCGATAGTCGCCATGCGTCAGGATAATTTGAAAGCACGGCTCGCTTATTCAACGGTGAGCCAACTCAGCTATATCACCATTGGTGCTCTGCTTGCCACCAGTGCCGGTGTAGTCGGTGGCGCCATGCATATCGCGATGCACGCTTTCGGTAAAATCACCCTGTTTTTCTGTGCCGGTGCGATTATGGTGGCGGCGCACAAGACTGAGATCAGCCAAATGCGCGGTTTGGGCCGGCAGATGCCAATTACAATGATTGCCTTTTTTATCGGCAGTCTCAGCATTATCGGTCTGCCGCCGACCGGCGGCACATGGGGTAAGTGGTTCCTGATGATCGGTGCGCTTGATGCGGGACAAGGGGTGATCATGGCCGTGTTGATGATCAGCTCACTGCTCAACATCGCTTATTTGCTGCCGATTCCAATACGTGCGTTTTACCCGAACGATGACGTTGAGCGGCCGACCGGCATCAAGGAAGCACCGTTGCCGTCACTGGTAGCGCTCAGTGTTACCGCAGCAGGTTGCATCGTGCTCTTTTTCTTTACCGGGCCGCTCTATGAGTTGGCCCTGGCAATTCTCTCATAGGCGCGGAAGGCGGATATGGCAGAAAAAAAGCATATGTTCGATGATCCGAAGAATGTCCGGCGCGTCCTCTATGTGCTCTATTGCTGCTGCGCTCTGCTCTTCATTCTTGATTTTGTTATTCACCGTCACCTGGTCCATCCCTGGGAGAGGTTGGTCGGTTTCTATGCCGTCTACGGTTTTGTCGGTTGCGTGGTCTTGGTGTTGATTGCTAAATGGATGCGGACATTTTTAATGCGTGACGAAGACTATTATGATCGAGAGGAATTGAACGTGGCCACAACGGACGGAGGCGATCATGTGGAGCACTGAAATTCCCGCCTTCGCACCATTGTTGATTGGCGCGGTACTGGCCTTGTTTACCCGTGGCTGGCTGCGTGGAATCGTCACGCTCGGCGTGATTGTTGCCAGTGGCTGGCATCTCCTGCAGGTTCCGGAGGGCATCAGCGTCAGCGTCTCGTTTCTCGGCTATGACCTTGTTCCCTACCGAGTGGACAAGCTCAGCCTGATATTTGGCTATGTTTTTCATATCGCCGCATTGATTGGCGTCATCTTTGCTCTTCACGTCAAGGATACCGTGCAGCAGGTGGCGGCGCTCGTCTATGCCGCCGCTGCGCTCGGCGCCGTTTTTGCAGGTGATCTGCTCACGCTGTTTGTATGTTGGGAGTTGCTGGCAGTTTCGTCGGTTTTTCTTATCTGGGCACGTCGAACGCAACGTTCTTACCTGGCCGGACTTCGTTACCTGATTATCCAGGTTCTATCCGGGGTGATCCTGCTTGCCGGACTGCTGGTCCATGCCTCGGCAACCGGTTCGCTTGCTTTCGATTATATCGGCCTGGAAGGGAGCGGTGGCTGGCTCATCTTTCTTGCGTTCGGCATCAAGGCATGTTTTCCGCTGTTACACAACTGGCTCACCGATGCGTACCCTGAAGCAACGCCGACCGGCACCGTCTTCCTCAGCGCGTTTACTACAAAAGTAGCGGTCTATGCGCTGGCTCGCAGTTTTCCTGGGACAGAACTTTTGGTCTTTATCGGGGCGGCAATGACCTGTTTCCCGATCTTTTTTGCTGTTATAGAGAATGATCTGCGGCGCGTTTTGGCCTACAGCCTGATCAACCAGGTCGGTTTTATGATCTGCGGTATCGGTATCGGTACGGCCTTGTCTATCAATGGTGCGGTATCTCACGCGTTCAACGATATTATTTTCAAGGGATTGCTGTTCATGTCGATGGGTGCGGTGCTGCATATGACCGGCCGGATCAATGGTTCCGACCTCGGTGGACTTTACAAGAGTATGCCGAAGACCGCTGCACTGTGTATTGTCGGTGCCGCATCAATATCGGCTTTTCCCCTGTTCAGCGGATTTGTCAGCAAATCGATGGTTATGGCGGCAGCGCTGGAGGAAGGATACGATTGGGTTTGGTTGATGTTGCTCTTTGCGTCGGCCGGTGTCTTTCATCATGCCGGCATCAAAATTCCATATTTTGCTTTTTTTGCTCACGATTCGGGCATTCGCACCACTGAACCACCGGTTAACATGCTGACCGCGATGACCATTGCGGCCGTCCTGTGCATTGCCATCGGCGTCTATCCGCACTGGCTGTATCAACTCCTGCCGTTTGATACAGGTTATAACCCCTATGATGCTACCCATGTGCTGACCCAGACACAATTGCTGTTCTTCTCCGCGTTGGCATTTGTCTGGCTGAACTTGCAAAAACTGTATCCCCCCGAACTCCATTCCGTCAATCTCGATGCCGAATGGTTGTACCGGCGGCTGTTTCCGCGCATCATTGGCGCTGGATTCTCTCGTATTTGGCAGATTGACCGCGACTTTCGGGGGTGGTTCCTGGCGAGGATTCATGGGTTGCTTGAATATCTGGCACATCTGCACTACCCCGGTGGTCGAGCATCGGTGACTCGACCGACGGGACACATGGTCATCTGGGTTGCCGTGCTCTTGGCCGTTTACCTTTGGCTGCTGCTCAGCTTTCCGAATGCCGAGACGGCGATAGGGCACTGATCCCCTCCGGTTGCACTTCGCTTCTTCGATTATCCTTTTCGCACATACTGCTTCCGTGAAAATCATTGACCGGTCTCCACCGGGCTTGACCTGTGATGGTTCTTTGGATACAATTACCTTTGTGATCTGTAAAATGTTGATTCAGAAGAATAAATTTGAAAAGGTGGAGTGGTGATGCAGCCAGATTCGGGAACTCATCGCAAACAGATCGAAAAATTCATTACCCGGATGCCGAGCCTGTCGACCACCGTCGGCAAGGTCATGGAGATCTGTAGCCGAGTCGATGCGTCCCCGAACGAGCTGAACAAGGTGATCTCTCTCGACCCGGTGTTGACTGGGCAGGTCTTGAAACTGATCAACTCCGCCTACTATTCGCTGGTCAACAAGGTGACGTCGCTGACCCGGGCCATTACCATGCTCGGCCTGAATACCGTGAAAAATATGGCGCTGTCGACGGCGATCATCAAGACCGTGTCGGGAGTGAAGAAATCCCGGGTGTTGCCGGTCAGCAAATTCTGGGCGCACTCGATCAGCGTTGGCGTCAGTGCCAAACTGCTGGCCCAGGCCAAGGATATCCCGGTGATGGAGCGGGAAGAATTTTTTATTGGAGGTCTGCTCCACGATCTCGGCAAGATCCCGTTTGGTGACGAGTATGCCGAAGTAATCCGGCTGGCCGGCGATGAGCAGGTGCCGCTGATCGATGTGGAACGTGAAGTGCTCGGCATTGATCACCAGGAGGTCGGCCTGATGATAGCCGAGAAGTGGAAGTTGAACGAGGCGTTGTCGCAATGCATCGGCTTTCACCACGACCCGCAACTGGCCGGGGAAGGAACCCGCCGGCAGACCGCCTTCATTGCGTTGGGTAACATCTATTCAAACATTTACGATATCGGGTACGCCGGGGATCTCTATCCGTCCGAGCGGGCGCTGGAACACTTGCTTGAACTGACCGGTCTGAACTGGCAGGAGTTCGTCACCATCCGCGCAGATATCGAAACCGAGATAGAAAAAGCCCAGATTTTCCTACAGATATGATTGTTGATTGAGAGGGCAGCGGATGAAATTGAGATTTTGGGGGGTCAGAGGATCCATTCCCTGTCCCGGCCCGCAGACCGTCAAATACGGTGGCAACAGCGCCTGCCTCGAACTGCGAGTCGGCGACAGCGGCAGAATTATCGTTATCGATGCCGGCACCGGTATCCGCGAGCTTGGCAATTACCTGATGAAGCATGATTTGCCCCAGGGGCCGCTCGATATCGATCTCTACCTCTCCCACACCCATTGGGATCACATCATGGGCTTTCCGTATTTTACGCCGATCTACATTCCGGGGACCAAACTTCGGGTTCACGGTCCGGTCAGTTTCGAGGACGACCCGTTGCAGGATGTGGTCGGCGGGCAGATGAAATATCGCTATTTCCCGGTCAACGTCGGTGAACTGGCTTCCTCTATCGAATACATCCGGCTACGGGAGGATCCGGGCATGGATCTCGGCGACGGGCTGGTCCTGACCACCAAAATCCTCAATCATCCGATCCTGGCCCTCGGCTACCGTTTTGAAT
>JAZBPM010000130.1:0-6135 GCA_036351615.1 Desulfofustis sp. | reverse complement strand
CCATCGCCGCAACCTGAACAGAAGCTGAAACGGATCGAGCAGGCCGGGCTGTTTTTCGTCTGGCTCGCCTGTTTTTTCACACCGTTGTCAACCTCTTTGCTCGGCGCCTTTTCCCTGCTTGCCGCCCTCTGCTGGCTGACGGCCGGCAGGGTTCGCACCCTGGCCCGAGACTGCCGGACCCATCCCGCCCTTTTCTTCGCCTTGCTGCTTTTTGCCTTCATGTGTCTAGCGGTCACCTATTCACCGGCCGATCTCCCCGAGGCACTCGATACATTGAAAAAATACCGGGAATTGCTCCTGCTGCCGATCATCGTGTCACTTCTTTCCATATCCCGTCAGGCGAGAAACCGGGCTCAGGATAGTTTTCTCGCCGGCTGCGTCACCCTGATGATCATTTCCTATGCGATGGCACTGGACCTTATCCCCCAACCTCGCTACGGGCATTCCCTGGTCTTCCACATCACCCATAGTTTTTTCATGGCCGTTCTTGGTTTCTGGGCGCTCAACCGTGCCTTTACCGAACACGGTTTGCGACGCCTTCTCTGGCTGCTCGTTTGTATCGCCGCAACGGTCAACCTGTTCTACATCGCGCCCGGCCGTACCGGTATGCTCGTCTTTGTTTTCCTGATGGCGCTCTTCTGCTGGCAGCGGCTCAGCCTGGCCAAAGCGGTCTCCGGCCTGCTCCTGATCTGCGCGGCAATAACCGCCTTTTACTACACCTCGGACAACTTTTCCGGACGCGTCAGCGAAGTGATCAACGAGATCAAAACCTATGAACCGGGACAGTCCAGGACATCAATCGGGCAACGTTTCGACTGGTGGATGGTGGCCGGACAGCTGATCGCAGAGAAACCGATATTAGGCCATGGCACCGGCTCCTTTCAGGCAGCCCAGCAGCAGACGAGTGACCACACAAAGATCAAGCCGACCGATAATCCGCATAACGAATTTCTCTTCCTGACAGTGCAGTTCGGGCTGCTCGGTCTGGCCCTGTTCATGACGATCTGCTGCTGTCAGCTGCGAGAAGGAGCCCGACTCCCCCGGGACGAAGGTTTTTTGCTGCAGGGAGTCATCGCCGCCCTGCTGGTCGGCAGTCTCATGAATTCACTACTGTTTGATTCGCAGCAGGGCCACTTTTACCTGTTTATGTCAGCCGCCCTGATGGCGGGACAACCTCAAAACAAGTAGCTCGCCCCAACCGCATGGAACCGGTGAAAGATGTGCAATGGAGTTGTATGTGTCGAGTTCTGCAATTTTGAACTACCAGTTCAAATCACAATTCCTGCAGTTAATCCCTAACCTGCCGCTGTTAGTCGGTGAAGGACAGGTTAAAACCTGTGCCGCCATCAGTTGAGCTCGGCCTCCTGCACCGCTGTCCGGTCAGCAAGAGCGCGTCGTTTGGCATCGACCAGTTCTCGGTAGAGGGCCTCGGTTTCCTCACACATCTGTTTCATGGTGAAGGTGCGGTTGACCAGCTCGCGTCCGGCTCTTCCGAAAGCCGCTCGGCGCTCGGCGGATTGCAGGGCCTCATCAAGGGCCCGTGCCAGGTCAGCGGCATCTCCCGGCCTGACCAGCCAGCCGGTATGACCCGGCGTAACGGTCTCCAGGCTGCCACCATGGGCGGTCGCGACGACGGCCTTACCCATGGCCATTGCTTCGATGGTCGTGCGGCCGAAGGCTTCCGGCTCGTTCGAGGAAGCCGAAACAACGATATCGGCGAGCATCAGCGCCGCCGGCATGTCGTCACAATAACCGACCAATGACAGGCGGTCGGCGAGCTTGTACTCGCCGATCAGCGCCATCAATTCCTCGGTGAATTTCGGGTTGTCCTTGATGTCTCCGATGAGCAGCGCCTGGTAGTCGGTATTGCTCATCTGGGCCAAGGCCCGGATGAAAACGTCCTGCCCCTTGAGCCTGGTCAGGCGGCCCGGCAGAATGATCAACGGTTTGGTGCCGTCGATGTTCCAGGCGGTGCGCAGCTGTTCGACTCTAGATTGACCAATGGCGGCAGGATCGAAAATATCCTTGTCGACACCGCGAAAGATCAGTTTGATGCCGTGGCGGACTCCGTAGGCTTCCCTGATGTGCCGTTCAATACTTTTGGAAATTGCGATGATGCCCTCGCCCTTGGTCATAATTGCGCTGTAGCGATTGACCGAGTAAAACCCGTGAAAGGTGGTCACCAGGGTCGGACGATATTTTTTGGCGAGCGATTTCCAGGCAATATAGCCGATCCAGGCGGGCATCCTGGAGCGCAGGTGGAGAATGTCGATTTGCTCGTTTTTCAGCAATCGACGCAGCGGCAGAACATATTTCAAGGTCAGTGGGCTTTTCGCTCCCACCTGCCAGTAGACATGGCGGCTCCCTTCGGTCTCCAACTGCTCCACCAGCCGCCCCCCGCCGGAGATCACGAAAGATCGATGCTGCCGGCCGGCAAGATAACGGCCGATTTCCAATGTGCCCCGCTCAACCCCACCACTGTCGAGTTCGGGCAGCATCTGCACGACGGACAGGATCTCGCCGGTGCGCCGCTTGCGCTTCTCCTCCAGCAGCCGGCGATAACAGTCGATGGTCTTCTCACACATGCACCGGGCGGTAAAATGGTTCTGCACCCACTGCTGCCCCCTGGCCCCGGTCTCGGCAAGTATCTCTTTAGCCGTTAACACCCGGCGAAGGCAGGCGGCCAGATCGTCGGCATCGGCCGGTTCAACAAACCATCCGGTCTCATTTTCCCGCACCGTCTCCAGACTGCCGCCGTGTCTGGTGGCAATGACCGGCCGGCCCATGGCCATGGCCTCGATGGCGACTTTGCCAAAAGCCTCGGGCTGGCTCGACGAAGCCGACACGACCAGATCGGAAGCAAGCAGTGCCGCAGGCATGTCGTCGCAATGCCCGACCAATCTGACCTTGTCTTCAAGCCCGTAATTTTCGATCGAGTCCCGCAGCCGTTTGGTGAAAGACTGGTTTTCATCGGTGTCTCCGACACACAAGGCACAAAACGGAAGTTCTTTGATTTTGGCCAATGCCTCGACAAAGACATCCTGTCCTTTCCAACTGGTGATCCGACCCGGCAACATGATCACCGGACCATCGTGCCGGTCGATGCCCCAACTCTTTTTCAGCTCTGCCACCCGCTGCGCCGAAACGCTGTCCGGATCGAACACGGCCGGATCATAGCCGCCGTAAATCAATTCGATCCGTTGCGGGTCAAGCTGATAGTTGCTCAGGATGTGTTCCCTGATCGTGTCGGAAACCGCGATGACCCGTTCGCCTCTGGTCATGATGGTCGAATAGGCGTTCACCGAATAAAAACCGTGAAAGCTGGTAACCAACGCCGGGCGAGTCGACCGGTTGATGCCTCTCCAGGCAAAATAGCCGATCCAGGCCGGCAACCGGGATCTGAGGTGGAGGACATCAACCCGTTGATCAATGAGAAATGCACGCAGTCGGGAAATATATTTCAGGCAGCGAGCACTCTTGGTACCGATATCCTTCCAATAGACGTGGTTTACCCCATTTTGCTCGAGTTGCCGGACCAGGCGTCCGCCTCCCGAGATCACCACCGATCGGTGCCCTTCTCTGGCCAGGTAGATGGCGAAATCAAGGGTTTCTCCTTCAACGCCGCCTTCATCCATCTCCGGAACGACTTGTACTACCGTAAGCTGCTTGGCCACCATCGCTTGATAATTTCCCTCGCGCAGCGATCCGCCTCGTTGAGCGGCTCATGTTCTTGCCATTGGTCGGGATTGGCGAGCCAGCTCGCCAAAGAGACCACCAGTTTCTTGTCTAGCAGATACCGCTCACTATAGGCGAACTTGCCGTCTTTTTTTTTCCAGCGAACCGGCACAATCCCGACCCGACAGCCGGCCGACAGGGCCTCATAAACCATGGAAATGGAATCGGCGGTGATCCAGACAGTGCCATGCTGCTGATACTGTTGTTCAATCCATCCCGGTTCGGTTTGCGCAAACGGGACAAACGTGACTTCCGGGAATTCTGCCGCCAGTTTGGCGCAACGCGACTCGGTGCTCGCGGGGGTCCGGGGCGAACTCGTCATGACCCAGGACCGCATTGCTGATTTTTCAATAATGCAGGTAATATCCGCAATGATCCGTTGCTCATTCCAGATGTGGGAAGCACTATCGGCACCACCGATGCAGAGCAGGCCGGTATCGCGATGGTGCATGTTCCCCGCCGTCGCCGTGTTGGGGGGGCCGATCGTCAAAAACAGATTGTCGGCTGGTCGGACTCGATCGTGGATCGGCGAACAACATAGGTCGAAGTGACTTCGTAATGGCCACGGCGGGGTCATGCAGACCACGGCTCGGGCCCGATGAGCTCTCGCCCAGTTCAACATCGGCAGATGGGTCCGCGAGCCGGCACCGAGTACCAGATCATACCCTGCAGCCGACTGGTGGGGACTCGGTCGGCAAAGAAAATAGCCGACGAGAGCGAGTGCGTCACCAAGCAATGATCGGCGGACGACATTAATCTCTTCGACGGCAATCTCGGCATAACGGTGCAAAGCGTTGGCGATGCCCCTGGATTGTTTCATGTGTCCCGGACGTCCGTCACGAAACAATGCAATACGCAGCTTCTGCATGGGCCCGCCGTTTGGCGAAGATAATGAGGTTGGCAGAACTGTGCCACGCTAATGGCACAACAAGCGATACCGATCAGCAAGTCAATGACCGTTCGGCCGTTGCGGAGGCCCCGGAGGTGGTTTTCGTTGACCGCCTCCAGCCAGTTTGACGATAATCTGATTTGATTTGAGAAGCCGACTGGTCATCGTGGCAAAAAGGTGCAACGAAACATCAGGATATTTATGTATAATTTCATCCAGCTTATCACCCGGAAACCGTTTTACGGTGCTGCGTCCCTGTGAGATAATCGATGCGGTGCGCTGCTCGCCGGAGATGGCGGCCATTTCGCCGAAATATTCACCAGGCTCGGTCAACTCGGCTATCTTTTTGCCACCTTTGACGACAGTCAGAGCCCCTCTGATCAACTTGAAAAAGTCGATGTCCCGGTTGCCTTCACGGATGATGACATCGCCGTCCTCGTACTCTTCAACATCGGGATTGACCAGATAGGCGGGCAGGCTTTCCTCGTGGGCAACGGTGCGCCGCAACGCCTCCTCGACACTGGTGATCCCCTGCTTCACCTTGTGGAGCGCTGCCTGCCGCAATGGAGTCATTCCTTCCTGGATGGCGATTTTGCGCAGCTGATCTTCGGGGACCTCGGCGCTGATAGCCTTGGCAACATCTTCGGTCACCTCCATCAACTCGAAGAAACCGACCCGTCCCCGGTAGCCGAGACCATTGCAATCGGGACAACCGGCCGGCCCGTACACCGTCAGGTCCTCTACCTCCTCCTCGCTGAAACCGGCCCGCATCAGCTCCTTGGGGTCATACTCCACTACTTTTTTGCATTTCTGGCAGAGACGTCGACCAAGCCGCTGCGACAGGACCATGGTAACCGAGGAGGCGATCATATACGGCGGCACGCCGATATCGACGAGACGCCCGATGGTGGCGGCACTGTCGTTGGTATGCAGCGTCGAAAAGACCAGATGGCCGGTCATTGCCGCTTTGATGGCGATTTCCGCCGTCTCGTAGTCGCGGATCTCACCAACCATGATGATATCGGGATCCTGACGCAGGAATGCCTTCAGCGCGGCGGCAAAGGTCATCCCCACTTCCTGGTGGACGTTGACCTGGTTGATGCCTTTAAAGTTGAACTCGACCGGATCCTCTGCCGTCAGGATCTTGATATCTTCACTGTTCAACGAGTTCAAGGCCGAATAGAGCGTTACCGTCTTGCCCGAACCGGTCGGCCCGGTTACCAGCAGCAATCCCTGCGGCCGGGACAGACAGCGCTTGAGCATCTCGAACGTCTGCTTTTCGAAACCGAGTTGGGTCAGATCGACATTGAGCGAACTCTTGTCGAGGATACGCAGAACCACCGATTCACCGAACAGCGTCGGCAGTGACGAGACACGGAAATCCACCGACCGGTTCTTGCCCATGCGCATCTTGATGCGCCCGTCCTGGGGAATACGCCTCTCGGTAATATCAAGCCCCGAGAGAATCTTGACCCGGGCGATCATCGCGTTTTTGATGGTCAGCGGCAGGT
>JAZBPM010000129.1:0-2510 GCA_036351615.1 Desulfofustis sp. | reverse complement strand
GGCCGAGTAGGTGCTGATCTCGTTGCGGCCGTAAGTGCCGTTGCTCTTGTAGCTCGACCACTCGCTGCCCAGGCTGCTCTCGAAATCCTCGCTGTAGGTCGAACCGCCGCCGCCCGGCGGGGCTGCCTCGGTCGTAAACCGCCACAACGAACCGACGGTGGTGCCGTAAGCATTGACCGCGTCGATGCGCCAGTAGTAGGCCGTCGCGTAGGCCAGGATGCCCGGATCGAAGCCCGTGCCGGTCTGGCTGCCCATAAAGCCCGGGGTTTGGCTCGTTCCGAAATAGACGTCGTAGGAGGTAGCCCCGCCGCCGTTCTGCCAGCTCAAGACAGTGTCGATCGGCTGCCCCGCGGCATTGTCGGCCGGACTCGGGGAGATGGGCGCAGACGGCGTGCCCGCGCCGGTGACAATCGTCCCGCTGAGGGTGTACTGCCCCACGCTCCCGTAATCGGAATACCCGGTGCTGGGGTTGCCGGTCCCCACGCCGTCGACAACGAGGTAATAGGTTCCGGCGGGCACATAACGATCGATTCCGGCGGAAAGGGCGGTGCCGGGATTGTCGGCCACGACCAATTGCCCCGAGGCGTTGAGCAGCTGCAACGCGATGTCCAGGTTCGGTTCCCGCGGTGCGGGATCCGCACTGATGGAGATGGTGCCGGCCCCGGTTTGAAAACTGAAGACATCGATGTCCGTCTGCCGCTCGATGACACCGCCGGCGAAAACGTTCGGGCCTCCCATGGCGGTGGCCGTCTGGAGGCTGTTTCCGTGGTCGTCGAGGCGGTAGTCGGCACCGTAGTTCTGCATCACCGCAAGGTCGTCTTCATAATTGTTGGCGCCGTAGTATTCCCCTCGGCTGAATTGGGTGACCGGCGCATAATAGGACGACCCCATGATGGGCGCCCAGTCCCCGTGCCCGCGATAGTATTCTTTCTCCTGATTCGTCGCGCCGTAGATGTCGCCGTCGTGGCGGAGGCCCAGAGCGTGGCCGGTCTCGTGCGACGCAGCCTCGGCCACGTATTTCTCGTGCCCGTTTCCGAGATTGCTCGAAATAACGAAAACCGGCGTGTCCGTGCCCCAGTCGAATGAGCCGAGATAAGCCACGCCGCCCGCATTTCTACCCGTCGCGGCGAGATACCAGTTGCTGGGGCTGATCACCACCCGGACACCGTAGGTCTGGTCGGACGAATTCGATTTTTTCAGCCCGTCGGGTCCCGGATCTTCCGTGGTCACATCGATTTGGTAGATGCTGTAGTCTTCGGCTACGCGCTGCCAGATGTATTGGATGCGGTCCAATTCGGCGGTGCTGAAGCTGGCGCCGCTGCCGTCATTGATGTCATAGGGTGCTGAAACGATGTCGTCACCGCCGTTGATCTGGGAGTTCCAATAGGTACCCGTGGTGGTGTGACCGTCGAAATCGAGGTAGATCGTTTTGGTGGCCCCGGGCAGGCTGTGCAGCTGAAAGGTCTGATCGTAGGGAAGGGGTCCGTCGAGCATCGCCGGCGATGCCGGCTGGATGTCGGACAGGTTGTGCGGCAGATCGAACTCGCAGACATAGTACAGGTCTTCGGATTCCGAAAGGACGAGACTGTGATCCTTGAGCAGGGTTTGCCGCAGTTTCGCCCCGGACCACTTGTGGCGCCGGGCTATCTTGTCGATCCGGCTTCCAATGGCACTGATCGCCTCCTGGCCCCGTTTTCCCCGCGGGAAAGTCCGGGGGCCTGCCGGCAGCGCGGTCTCCACGAAAAAGGCCCCTGAAAAAACGAGAAGCAGCACGGCGGCACCGAGCCGTGCGATGAATCCGGGATGCCTGGCTTTATCTGGATACACTGGACAACTCCTTCTGGAAATAGGATTTTGAAATATGCTTCCCTTCCGGGATCCTGTGGGACCAGACGGCGCCGCCCGATGAATCGCAACCCAAAAAAAATGCCCTCAGGCGCTACCGCCCGAGGGCACTCAAAAAATACAGAAGGTTGAGTTTCGGCGGCCTGGCGATCATTGCCGTTCCGGGCGTTAGATCCATGGCTTTGCGTCGCCGTCTTTCGACGGTTTTGCCTTTTCGTCTCTATAGGTACCGGCCTTATCAAAAAATCGCGCCGGCTGCAATCAGTTTAGGGTCTGCTCCATGGTGAATTGGTTGCCTGAATGACTGCCACTGTCGATGCAGGGCAACGCTTTCGTTTAGAAGTTGTGCACGATTCATGCCAAAAGGTCTCATCCGAATGCGCTGTCACCGGCAAGAAAAAAAGTTTCAACACACTGATAAGATTATAAAAATTTACACCACACAAAAACGGCGTGAAAGGGCGCCGGAATCGATCGCAGGCAGCGGACGAACCGGTTGACAAAAATTGTCAACCGGTTGACGAAATGCGGAGGAAGGGTTCGCCGGCTGAAGCTGCTGAACGCATCCTGACAAATACCTTGCGGATCCGACTCACTGGTCTTGGAATTTGCGTGTTTTCCCTATCCTGTTGATTTCGGCGCTCTCAAATGCCAAATAGTCTTCC
>JAZBPM010000128.1:0-9313 GCA_036351615.1 Desulfofustis sp. | reverse complement strand
AGCAGAAACAACCGTTCCTCCCGGCTCAATCCCTGCTCCTGCAGTTTCTCCAGGATCCGTTGCTCTTCCTGCTCGTCCAGTCGCCCGTCGGCATGGGCCGCCGCCACCATGACCCTGATCAGACGCATCGCCAGTTCCTGTTCCCGGTTGTGCTGTCCATCGTTCGACATCTCGGCGGCAACCGGTTCCACCGCAGGAGGAACCGGTGCTCCAGACTGCGGTGGCAGCGGTGGCGGCATCGATGCAGCCGGAGGGACGCCCGGACGAGGCGGCGCGGCCGCTGCCGGCCGGGGCGGAGTGGCCATGGCCCCGCCTCCGGTAGACGCCGAGGACTGCTTGAGAATCTCGTAGGCGCCCACGCCGAGCCCGATGGCGGTGATCAGCCCTTTGCCGGAAGCAAGGCTGCCGACCAGCGAGCCGACCAGATTATCACTCGAGCGCTTTCTTTTTTTCCCTTTTTTCACCTTCCCCTGCATCGCTCCGGCAAGCACTTTGCCGAGCAGTTTTTCCGCATCGATCATAGGGTTTCCTTTTGTTGTTTTATACGGAAATCGGCGGGACAGGTTTCAACCTGTTCCCCGCTAACTTTCAATGAATCGTTCCCACGGGCTGGTCGCGTCTAGCAAGACTTCGCTGACGCTTGGCCATCAAGGATTTCCCGCACTTTTCCCGCCAGCGTATGCATGTTGTACGGTTTCTGGATAAAACCGTTGCAACCGCGTTCAAGGATCGCCCGGGCACGTTGATCGACGCTGTAGCCGCTGGCCAACAGCACCTTGATCCGGGGATCGTGCTGCCGCAGCCGATCGAAGATCGCGCTGCCGTCCATATCGGGCAATATCATGTCCAGGATCACCAGGTCGACGACCGAATCCGCCGCGGTGAACTGCTGCAATGCCTGATCGCCACTGATCGCAGTCAAGACACGATAGCCGAGCTCTGTCAGTAGATCGCGACTGACCGCAAGAATCATCTCCTCGTCGTCGACTACCAGAATGGTCTCCTGCCGGCTCTCCCCAACCATCACCTGCGATGCCGCAGATTCCGTGGGCTCAACCGGCGGGTTGCAGGTCGGCAGGAAAATAATGAAGCTGCTGCCGGCACCGGGGCGGCTGACCACCTGGATGGCACCACCGTGATTTTTCACGATACCGTAGGCTGAAGCGAGTCCCAGCCCTGTTCCCTTGCCGACCGGTTTGGTAGTAAAAAACGGATCGAAGACTCGCTGCATGGTCTCCGAATCCATGCCGTGTCCACTGTCGGTAATGGTGATCCGGCCATACTTGCCGGGAGCCACTTCTCCGGGAAAACGTTCGCCGGAATCGACGGTCACGGTCTCGCTATGTACTTCGAGCCTGCCCCCGCCGGGCATCGCATGGGCGGCGTTGATAAAGATGTTGAGCAATACCTGATGAATCTGCCCGCGATCGATCTCCACCGTCAACGGTCCGTCGGCAAACTCGGTGGCAATGGAGATCTCCCGATGCGTCCGACCGAACATGTCGAGACTCTCCCGAAGCAGTGCGTTCAGGTCGACCGGTCGCACTTCATATTTTCCTCCTTTGGCGAAACCGAGCAGTTGTCGGGTCAGGTCGGCACCGCGCTGCACCATCTCCTCGATGATCCGGATTCTCTCCTGCACCGACGGCTCGAGCATGTGTTTGTGCCGGATCAGGGCGACATTGCCCATTATGGTGGTCAACAGGTTATTAAAATCATGGGCAATACCGCCAGCCAATGTGCCGATTGCCTCCATCTTCTGCGCCTGCCGCACATGCTCTTCGAGCCGGAGTCGCTCCTCTTCGGCGCGCTGCTGGGCGGTCATATCGTGTAACAGAGACAGCATCACCTGGCGACCGCCGAGGGTGATGATTTCCGCGGACCAGAGGACAAAGCGTATCTCGCCGGTCTTGGTGCGAAATTCCGTTTTTACATCGTGGAAAGATCCGTGTCGCTTTAACTCGGCAACTGCTCGATAACGATGATTCGGGTCATTCCAGAGACCGATCTCCCAGGAAGTGTGGCCGACGGTTTCCTCGCGGGAATGACCGAGCATGGTCAGCCAGCTCTCATTGGCATCGATGAATCGACCGGTCTCGATATCGGAGATGACCATCGGCCCCGGATTTGCCTGAAAAGCCTTGGCGAAACGCTCCTCACTGGCACGAAGGGCATCTTCCGCGCGCCTGCGATCGGTAACATCACGACAGATCCCTTCATGATAGATGATGGAACCGCTCTGGTCATAGATATAGCGGGCGTTATCCTCGATATCGATAATCCTGCCGTCTTTGGTTCTCAGGCGGTACGTTTCACTGTGACTCGCCTCCATAAACTCCCGATTATGACGGTTTTTCAGCGTCTTGCCCCGCTCTTCCGGGCGAACATAGAGCGCCTCGGCAATATCGACCGCCAATAATTCTTCCCGGTTCTCGTAGCCGAGCATTTTTACATAGGCGGTATTGACATCGACAAAGCGGCCGGCCGGAGTCGAGCGATAGTAGCCATTGGGCATGGTCTCGAAGAGACTTTTCAAACGGGCTTCGCTCTCCCGAAGATTACGCTCGGCCTGTTTTCGATCGGAAATATCGTGGTAGATGCCGAACGCACCACTGAGTTGACCATCGATCAGTATCGGAAAACCGATAACCGCAACATCGACCAGACTGCCATCTTTTCGTCGGCGCCGGGACTCCTGCTGAACTATCTGCCCATCCTCCATGACCGCCGACGAGATCTGCCGCGCATCGGCACACTCCTCGCCAACGGCCACCAATTCGTTGATAGAGCGGCCCAGCGCTTCCGAACGCTGGTAACCGAACACCGCGGTAAACGACGCATTGATATCGACGACCCGATCATCCCGATCGACGATGGCAATCGCTTCCGGCGAGCCGGCAAACAGGCTCTCGAACAGCACTTTTTGCCGCTTGGTATCGGTTTCGGCCCGTTTTCTCTCGGTGATATCGCGAAAGACCCCTTCGATCCCGAGAGCGACACCGGTATCGTCGTAATAGAAACGGCTGCTCGTGGAAACCGGCACTTCGGTGCCATCGCGGCGAACCAGGGTGACCTCGTAGTCATGGACGTGGCCGTCAACACGCAGTTTTTCAAGGAGCGCCGCCCGCTGAGCGGGGTTCTTCCAGAACTCGGCATTGGGCCGGCCGAGCATTTCTTCAACGCTGTGATAGCCGAGCATCCGGACGCCGGCCGGACTGATCATGACCAATCTCCCCTCGGCGTCGGAACGATAAAAGACGTCCTGGATATGCTCCAGCACCGTGCGATACGAGGCCTCGCTCTGCCTCAACGCCTCCTCGGCCTTTTTCCGGGCCGAGATATCCTGAACCACGCCGATACAGAACCGCGGCGGTTCGTCGGCAGCCCACATTGGCGATACGGTGACATTCACCCAGACCAGCTGACCGTCTTTATGGAGGTACCGCTTTTCATGGGAAAATTCTCCGATGGCGCCGGTGATCAATCGATCGATGAAGGCACGCTCGCGCAGCAAATCATCGGGGTGGGTCAACTCGCCGATGGTCAGCCGCTCGATCTCTTCCGGAAGATACCCGACGACCTGACAGAACCGCCGGTTTGCCTGAATGATCGCGCCACTGGTGATATCCGCCTGGACCACACCCACCCCGGCCTGCTCGAAAACCGCACGAAACTGCTGCTCGCTCCGGCGTAACGCCGCTTCGGAAGCGACTCGCTCGGAGATATCGCGAGCGGCGGCATAGACGGTCTCCCCCGAGGAGGCCGATCGCCATTCGATCCAGCGATACTCGCCGTCGCTGGTGCGATAACGGTTGACGAAGTTATGGACCTGGCGGCCATCGTAGAGCTGGGACACCTTCGCCACGGTCGACGCCACATCGTCGGGGTGAACAAAATCGAGATAGTGCTGGCCGATCATCTCTTGCACCGGATAACCGAGTACCCGTTCCCACTCCGGATTGAGTCGTACAAACCGGCCATCGGTATCGGCGATGCAGAGCAGATCGAGGCTCTGGCTGAAATAGTTCTGCAACTCCTCCGACGTTTGCCGAAGCTGTCGTTCGATCCGCTTTCTTTCGGTGATATCAAGAACGGCCAGCACCACCTCACCGGCGGCTGCATCGGCGGCAATCGAAGCCGAGGTCAACAGGACGTCGCGCAGCGTTCCGTCGCGACAGACAAGCGTCGTCTCCGTCTCGCTGCCGCCGTCGGCAGCCAGACGGAGATGTGGATCGAGGAGATCCTTCGAACGAGCCGCAAATAGCCGCTGGGCGTCACTGCCAATCAGTTGCTCCCGGTCATAGCCGGTAATCTCGCACATTCGCCCGTTGACCTGCAGGATGGAGCCGTGATCGAGCACGGCCACGCCGGCAGGAATCGCTCTCAGCAGGCTGTCGAGCCAGACCCCGCCGCCCCGACCGTCCACTCGGAAACCGTCCGCACGAGCGATGCCGGTATCGCTGGCGAAGGCGGCGCCGGCTGGGTCGGGATTATCCGGTGTTGTTTTCTTTTCCGATACCATCAGCCCGCCTTCTGTTTATATAACCGCCATGACGGAACGTCTCAACGAACGATGAAAATCAGCACCGTGGTCGGAAGATCCGGTTCTTGAAAGTGAGCGGGGGACAGGTTAAAACCTGTCCCCCGATTTTCATATACCCCCCATGACGGGGCGTAATGGGGGGTAAACGTTCCTTTCCGGCCGATCTGATCGGCCTGCTCAAAAAAAGCATAGCCCAAGAACACGGCTTGCGCAATATTCAACGCCGCGGAGAAAAACGGGCCCCGCAAGACCAGACTCCGCGCCGGAAGATCGATCCGCCACCGGTGGTATCACGGCACGTGACTGCACGACAGGATATCGACAAAAGGAAACCCCGGCAACACTGCCGTTTCCGGCAACGCTGTCGGGGTTCAAGGCGGTCCGTCGGCCCATCGGCCGAGATCAGCGGACGAGCGAAAAGCGATGCTTCGTACCGGGTATCAGACCACGCCCTGGTCGATCATCGCATTGACCACTTTGACGAACCCGGCGATATTGGCTCCGGCCACGTAATTGCCGGCCATTCCGTATTGTTCCGCGGTATCGGCGCACATCCGGTGAATCCGTTTCATGATCTCCTGCAGACGACCGTCGACTTCACTACGTGACCAATTGAGCCGCATGCTGTTTTGCGCCATCTCCAAACCGGATACCGACACGCCGCCGGCATTGGCCGCCTTGCCGGGGCCATAGAGAATCTTTTTCTCCATGAACAGATCGACGCCTTCCGGCGTCGTCGGCATGTTGGCTCCTTCGGAAACAACAAAGACCCCGTTATCCAGTAAATTGCGGGCGTCCTGCTCGTTGATCTCGTTCTGCGTGGCACTGGGGAAAGCGCAATCTGCCGGATAGTTCCACAGCGGATTATACGACAGGGCCGTGTCGAGCGGAGTATAGATAGCGTCCGGATAGGTCTCGACATATTCCCTGACCCGGCCGCGATTGATATTTTTGATCTGCATCAACCGCTGCAGTTTTTCCGTATCGATTCCCTGCTCGTCGTAAATACAGCCGGAGGAGTCGGAAAAGCTCACCGGTCGGGCACCGAGTTCGATCAGTTTCTGGATCGTGAATTGAGCGACATTACCGGATCCGGAGACCAGACACCGTTTGCCCTCCAGACTGTCATCCCGTGTCTTCAGCATCTCCGCGGCAAAATAGACACTGCCGTAGCCGGTCGCCTCAGGGCGGATCAGGCTACCGCCCCAGTTAAGGCTCTTGCCGGTCAGCACGCCGGTAAACTCGTTGGCGAGTTTTTTATACATGCCGAACAGGTAGCCGATCTCTCGCGCGCCGACGCCGATATCGCCGGCCGGCACGTCGGTATTGGGACCGATATGGCGAAACAGCTCGGCCATGAAGCTCTGACAGAAACGCATGACTTCACCGTCCGATTTCCCCTTCGGATCGAAATCGGACCCCCCTTTACCACCGCCCATTGGCAGTGAGGTGAGAGCATTCTTGAAGACCTGCTCAAAAGCGAGAAACTTCAAAATCGACAGGTTGACCGACGGATGAAATCGCAAACCGCCTTTGTACGGGCCGATAGCACTGTTCATCTCGATACGGTAACCACGGTTCACCCGTACCTGGCCCTGGTCGTCAACCCAGGGAACACGAAACATGATGATTCGTTCCGGCTCGACAAGCCGTTCCAGAATGCCCTGGCGACGGTATTCCGGATTGCGGTCCAATACCGGACGAATCGAGGCAATCACTTCGGCGACGGCCTGGTGAAATTCAATCTCATGCGGATCTCGTTCCCTGACAAATGGTATCTCGTCCACGTTTCTGCTCCTTGAATGATGGTTGATACGTGTCCCGCCCGGATGAATCCTCCGGCCATGTGGATGATTCGTTGAGCGACAACATGCGGCGAATCGACAACCAGCTGCCGACCGGGTTCCATGGTAACTCTTTTTTCAAATTCTTCCCAGAAATACACGCCGCGATGAAAAGCGGCGGAGGATCATCGTGCCGAGAACCGTGAACCGACCAACATAAGGTGTAATGAGCGGGGGACTGGTTAAACCTGTCCCGCCTCTGGCTTTAGTTAGCGGAGGACTGGTTAAAACCTGTCCCGCCGTTGGTTTAGATTATCCTCTCGAGAATGATCGCCACGCCTTGGCCGCCGCCGACGCAGGCGGTGGCACAGCCGTAGCGACCGCCCTGCTCGTCGAGCACCCGAGCCAGCGTCCCGGTCAGCCGTATCCCGGTGGCCCCGAGCGGATGACCGAGCGCGAGTGCGCCGCCGTGGATATTGACCCGCTCGGGATCGATGCCGAAATGGTTGATGCAGTGCAGCACCACGACACTGAAGGCCTCGTTGATCTCCCAAAAATCTATGGCGTCGGCCGACAGTCCCGCCTTTTCCAGGGCCATCGTCGTTGCCGGCACCGGGCCGATGCCCATCAGCGTCGGATCGACGCCGGCCATGCCGAAGGAGCGAACGGCAAAACGTGCTTCGATCCCCCGCCGCTCCGCCTGCTCTCTTGAGAGCAGCAGCATCGCAGCCGCGCCGCTGCTCAGCGGCGATGAATTGCCGGCGGTGATCACTCCGTCGGCGCGAAAGACCGGTTTGAGTTGCGCCGTGCCGGTCGGGTCGATATCCGGACGGACAGCCTGATCGCGATCCACGTCACGCGTCGTACCGTCCGCCTGCTCGGCGCTGAGCGACAGAATTTCACCGGCCAGAAAACCATCAGCTTGCGCCGCAGCGGCACGGCGATGGGAGCGAACCGCCCAGTCATCCATTGCACCCCGGACGATACCGCTGTGCGTCGCCAGTTTTTCGGCGGTCAACCCCATATTCATCGTGACTTCCATATCCCACCGACGATAGCGCTCATCGCTGTAGAGCGCCGGGTTAATCGACATCGCGCCGCTTTTGAACAGACTCGGCCCGATCGGCACCCGGGTCATGTGCTCCATGCCACAGGCCATGACGACATCGGCACAACCGGCGGCAATCTGGGCATAGCCGAGTTGCACAGCGGCCATGCCGGAGCCGCATTGCTGATCGATAAAGCGGGCCGGAACCCGGGCATCCAGGTCGGCCAGCAGCACCGGAGTACGGCCTCCGAACGTCCACTGTTCGGAGACGCCGAGCGCCGAGCCGACGAGAAAATCGTCGAGTTCTCCGGACTCGATCCCGGTCCGGGCAAGCAGCTCCGGAATAAGCCGAGCGAGCAGGTCGTCCGCCCGCAGTTGAGAGAACCAATCTCGCGCTGGGTCGCCGGGCCGAGCCCGGGTCTGGGCGGTTCGCAAATAGCCGCCGATTAACACTTCCTTCATAGCTGACACGCTCCTCAGAGATGTACCGAATTACTCGTTCAACAGGCACCAGCGGGCCAGAAACAGGGCATAGGTCCTGGCCACTTGGATGATGCTGTCGATAGCGACCCGCTCGTCGACGCCGTGGATGTTTTCGGCGACGGGTCCGTAGCAGGTCGGTTGTCCCGTTCCAAAATGATGAAAGGCCCGCAGGTCGGTGGTGCACGTCGAGATATACGACTCCGCCGACCGGCCGGTCAGGCTGAGATGACAGCCATCGAGCAAGGTGAAGGCGGGCAGATCCCGGGGCAGACTATGGCCTTCCGAGCGAAATCCGTAAAACGTCACGGTCGGCGGGTTTTCCCGCAGCCATTCGTCCTCTGCAGCAGCCTGGCGCACCGTCTCTTCGATGCGGTGACTGATTCCCTCATACCGAACCCCGGGATAGAACGACAACCGGCCGTGAAAGGCCGCCTCGGCCGGAACGGTAGACGGCCAATCGCCCCCTTCAATAATCCCGACGTTGAGATTGATCGGGTGAACCAGTCCGGCATAGGCCGGTGGCGGCGCTTCTTCGTTGAGCTCCGCCTCAAGTCCGCGCAGCGCAGCGATCAGTGGAAAACATTTCTCGATGGCATTGACGCCGCTGCGCGCCTGGAGGACGTGAGTCGATCGGCCGCTCAGGCCGACCGTGAACCAGAGCACTCCGAGCTGATCGGTCAGAATAGTCGGCCCGAACGGTTCCGGGATCAAGACCGCCTCAGCGTCGTAGCCCTCGGCCAAACAGGCAATGGCGCCGTTGCCGCTACACTCCTCCTCGATCACCGCCTCGATGGTTACCGGAGCGGCCAGACCGAAACCGGCCTCATCCACCGCATGGACAGCGTAGGTCATCGCCGCCACCCCCGCCTTCATATCGCCGGCGCCGCGGCCGTAGAGCCAGCCGTCGATGATGGTCGGGACGTACGGGTCCCGGGTCCATCGGTCGGGATTGCCGGCATGCACCACATCGAGGTGGCCGTTGAACAGCGCGCTGCGCCCGCCGCTCCGGTCAGCTGCGCGGGTGGTGACGATGTTGAACCGGTTGTCGAGCGACCACGGGACCGGGGCAAACCCGGGATGGCTACGTGCCGTATCGCCGGCCAGCGGAATCTTCGCCACCGAAAAACCGAGCCGTTCCAGTTCAGCCGCCATGACCTCGGCGGCTCCGGCCTCGCTGCCTACTGTGCTCGGCTCGGCGACCAGACGCATGGTAAAATCGACGATCCGATCGGCGAGCCGATCGACGGTTTCGATCAATTTTGCCTCTTGATGATCCATCTCTTCCTCCTCGGCCGATTCCTTTATATGAAATCGGCGGGACTGGTTTTAACCTGTCCCCCGCTCACTTTCAAAAAACTACCAGCCTTTCCGACCACGGCGCTGATTTTCATCGTTCGTTGTGACGTCCCGTCATGAAGGTTTATACGAAAATCGGCGGGACTGGTTTTAACCTGT
>JAZBPM010000127.1:0-8680 GCA_036351615.1 Desulfofustis sp. | reverse complement strand
CGACCTACGGCGGAGAGTTCCTGCACACCGATGTGTACGAGATGGCCGCCGCCTATCTCTTTCACCTGGTCAAAAACCATCCCTTCCTCGACGGCAACAAACGAGTCGGCGCGGTGGCGGCATTGGTGTTCCTGCTCCTGAACGGTCACGACCTAGACGCTCCGGAGGACGACCTTGCCGAGATGGTGCTATCGGTCGCCCGGGGTGAGATCGACAAGGCCGAAGTGGCGGTGTTCATCCGCCGCTGGAGCACGGCGTTGTAAACTCCTTTTGATCAAACCTTCGAACGCCGGTTCGGTTCCGGAAAAAAGTCGACTGGAAACGACTGCCCTTATTTGTTCACGCGACGATGAGATTTGACGAAATGACAATTTTTCAAGGTTCCTTTTGTCATAGATCCGTCACTGCTTGTCACAGCTCGGCCAATACACAACAGCAGATCGGGTCGGTCGCTCCCGCACCAACCTCACCGATCAGGTTCGTTACTCGTGCTTGATAAAGGTCCCTGCCTGGTACTCACGGAAGGCCAGTTCCAGCTCTTCCGTGGTATTCATGACAATCGGGCCTCGCCAGGCCACCGGCTCACCAAGCGGTTTCCCGGCCACCAACAAGAACCTCAGGGAATGGCCGGCCGCACTGACGGACAGATAGTCGCCCTCGTCAAACAGCACCAACGTGCCGCTTTCAAGTGTTTCCCCGTCGGTTTGGCCGGTGCCCTCAATTACATAAATAAACGCCGTATACCCCGGTTTCGTTTGGTGGACAAATGTCTGGCCGGCGGGCACCGCACAGTCGAAGTATTCCGGGTCGATGACGATGTCGTCGACCGGGCCCCGGGTTCCCCCGATCGATCCCGCTATCACGCGAACCGTTATGCCGTCCTCCAGGACAACATCGGGAATCTGTGCCGCCGTAATCCCGCGATAGCGCGGTGCCATCATTTTCTGCGCCGCAGGCAGGTTGGCCCACAGCTGAAAGCCGTACATCCGCCCCTGATCATCACCTTTCGGCATCTCCTGATGGATAATGCCGCTGCCGGCAGTCATCCACTGGACATCACCCGAGGCAATAACGCCCCGGTTGCCGAGGCTGTCACCATGCTCTACCTCTCCCCTGGTCAAATAGGTGATTGTCTCGATACCGCGATGAGGATGCCAGGGGAACACCCGGCGATAGTGCTCGGGTGTATCCGAGCTGAAATCATCGAGCAGCAGAAACGGATCAAAGCGAGGCGCCTCGGCAAAACCGAACACCCGGTGCAGATGGACCCCTGCCCCCTCCATGGTCGGTGTCCGCTGCAGTCTCATTTTTATCGCTCGTTGTCGTGTCATGACATCCTTTTCTCGTTGTTATCTATCGCTACCCATGCAAGGACAATTGAGGCCTTACATTCAACGTCTCGCCCAAAGTCCAGTTTCTTTACCCTCATTAATCTACTTTGAAACATGAAACTGACAGGCAGTGACTTCCTCCCCGATTGTATTCCACACGCTAATGGCGCAATAAAACATAAAATATACAGTTAATTAGCAGTCCAACGGAGAACTGTCCATATCCAACACCTGTCTCACCTTGACGCTCAGTTGGTCCCTCGAAAATGGTTTTTGTATGAAATTCACACCCCCCTCCAAAACCCCATGCGGGGAAACAATATTGGCGGGGTATCCGGACATGAAGAGACGTTTGATAGTCGGGTACAAAGACAAAATGTTTCTCGCCAGATCCCGTCCGTTCATTTCCGGCATGACCACATCCGTAATCAGCAGGTGAATCCTGCCAACGTATTCCTGGGCCAGTTGTATGGCTTCAGCCGGACTCTTGGCCGCCAACACCAGATAACCTAGTTTTTCGAGCATCATTTTGGTCATATTCAAAATGGCCGTTTCATCCTCTACCAGAAGGATGGTCTCGTGGCCTCGTTCTGCCGCCAGGTCTCTTGGTTCCTTCTCCAGCATTTCTTCTTTGTCTCGGTAACGGGGGAAATAGATGGTAAACGTCGTCCCCGTTCCCGGTTCACTCTGTACGTCGAGAAAGCCTTCATTTTGCTTAACCGCACCGTACACCGTAGCCAACCCGAGCCCCGTACCCTGTCCAGGATCTTTGGTTGTGAAAAACGGTTCAAAGATCTTGGAGAGCATCTCGTCATCCATACCACAGCCGTTGTCGCTGACAGCAAGAAGGACATACTCTCCGGGGGTATAGTCAGCGAGATCGACACATGAGTTCTCATCGATTTCAACGGTTGCCGTTTGAATAGATATTGCTCCGACATCAATTATTGCGTCGCGGGCATTGACACAAAGATTGGCCAGGATCTGGTCGATCTGGCTGGGGTCTACCTTCACCGGCCACACGTCTTTTCCCGGCAGCCATTGCAGATCAATATCCTCCCCGATAAGGCGTTCCAGCATGTTCAGCATACCGTGAACCGTTTCATTAAGATCAATTACCCGGGGCGCTATGGTTTGCTTACGGGCAAACGCCAAAAGCTGCCGGGTCAGGTCGGCAGACCGCTCACCGGCCGCTCTGATTTCCCTTAAACTGGCAGAGAGCGTCGAAGTTTGACTTACCTCCTCCAAGGCCATATCTGCATGGCCGATAATCACCCCAAGCATATTGTTGAAATAGTGTGCCACGCCGCCTGCCAACCGCCCCACCGACTCCATCTTTTGTGCCTGGCGAAGTTTTGTCTCGAGTTCCTCCCGCTCTGACTCTGCTCGCTTGATTTCGGTAATATCCCTGAACTCGACAACTCTGGCGATCTTTCCCTTGAAAGGTATGTTTCTGGCTTCGAGCCGCAAGGGATACAATTCGCCGCTTTTCCTGACACCCTCTGCTTCATATGGCTTTTCAAAGCCCGTCTCGATGTTCTTGATCACCATCTCTCGGGTATCTTCAGAAATGAGAGACAACCCGTTCATACCAATCAGTTCTTCGTAAGCATACCCGGTGATCTCGGACAAGCCGTTGTTGCATTCAAGGATGAGCCCTTTGTCATGGATGGCAATGCCGCCAAAAGAAGCGTTGTGCAACGCTTTGAAGCGTTCTTCACTTTCTTTCAGGGCATCAAGAGCACTCGTTCGTTCGGTGATGTCATAATTGACCCCGATCATATGCACCGGACTGCCGTTTGTATCATGAGAGACACTGGCATGAGCCTTTATGATGCGCACTTGTCCATCCGGACGAATGATCCGGAACTGGGTATCAAACTCCTTTTCCCCTCGCAAAGCCTGCTCTACCTCTCTGTCCATGCGCTCCCGGTCCTCGGGATGCAATCCAGTCTGCCAGGCAGCGTAGGCACCACTGAAGGTTTCCCGACGTACACCGTAGAGGCGAAACATCCAGTCGTCCCAGTCAAGCCGGTTTTCTGCGACGTGATAATCCCAGATACCGAAACAGGCGGAATCGGCGGCCAGTTTCATTTTCTCGTGCGACTGTTTAAGCTCCTCATAAGCCTTTTTAAGCGCTGTGATATCCTGATTTACGCCATAAGATCTGACCGTCACTCCCCGGTCATCTTTCACGGCAAAATACCGCACTGATATATAACCAGCCTGCCCATCGGCGTAGATGATTCGGTGTTCGAACTGTCTGCTGAAGTTGGGGTCGGATGACTCGACACACCTTCTGATTTCTTCGGCAATCAGGTGTCTATCTGCCGGGTGGATAAAGCGTTCGGCATATTCGGCAGACGACATTGAATACCCGCCTGCTAGATCGACCGTGGTGCGGAATATTTTATAGAAATGGTCTGTAAATGTGAATAAATCGGTCTGAAAGTCGTATTCCCACGGACCGAGATGAGCGAGATCAACGGCATTTATCAACTGGGACTCAAGCTTTTTCTGTTTCAACTGCGCTTGCCTTCGCTCGGTGATGTCCTCCCCTGCACTCAAGACTCCGGTTATCGTGCCCTTGTCGTCATACATTGTCGTGTTGTGCCACGCGATATACCGGCGTTTACCGTCTCGAGTAAGAACAGGATTTTCAAAATAATCGACACCTTCCATCTCTCCAGCCATGATCTTCTGAAAAACCGGATATACGTTATCCATTGCGTCAGGTTGCGGTAAAACCTTCGTGAACCAGTGCTGGCCGACGAGTTCTTTTTCTGTATACCCGAGCAGATGGCAGCCCTTCGGGTTGATCAATGTTATGTTGCCTTCCCTATCGAGCGCAACGATGATCGCCTGGACCGTGTTGAGGATGTTTCTGACATGATCTCTCTCTTTGCCGATAGCCTCCCTGGACTTTTTTCTCTCTGTTATATCCCGCAGAAAACAGACACATTGACCACCCTCGTCGATCCGGCATTGAATGCTGACCTCGACGTCAAAGACCGTGCCATCTTTGCGGCGATGCCTTGTTTCAAATCGATCCGCTCCTTTTGATATAAGTTTTTGCATGTGCTGAGCTACCATTTCCGGTGATTCGGAAGCTTCCAGGTCGGCAATATGCATGTCCAGGAGTTCATTTTCGCTATAGCCGCTCATGCGACAATAGGCGTCATTGACCTCGAGCAATCGGCCCGCGGTATTCGTCAGCCAATAACCATCCATCGCGGCCTTGAGGATCGATCGGTAATGTCGCTCGCTTTTCTGGGCTTGCTTTCGATGCTCAGCCTCTTTGAGCTCTTTCAAACCACTTTCGGAAATAACAGCTATCAGGCCTTTAATGAAAAAAAGATAGCTGTTGAGCTGTTCCTGGGTCCAGATTGGCACTTTTTTGACAGCCTGAAGATAGGCATCTTCATCGAAACCATACTTCCGTGCTTGCTCGCGAAAGAACGCTAAATCAGGCTGTTCCAGAAAAAACTGACCCGTGAAGAAATTCCCGTAATGCACACCATCGATAACAATCGGCGTTGCATTGTCGACAAGGCCATGCGGGCACGCGTAGGTCACTGCGGGGTCTGCTTCGTGAAGGTGCTCCACTATGTACTGGTCGCTTTGCCGACACAGTCGTTCGGTATCCTCATTTTTCCTATGGAATTTAGTACAGATGTCCTGCCATGCGGTAGCCGTGAGGACGGTGCCATCATTGTCGATAATTGCCGACGGGAACGAGTAGATTTCATTCAGTCTATCCTGGAGCTCTTGGAAGTGCTCGATGTCAATGAGATCTTGCAGGCGATATGTCATCTTTCATTTCCCCCGGATGGAACCACCGGACTTTTTTGGTTAGGCCGGCATCCTGCTCTGTGCTTTGACCGTCGCCACGTATTATAACCTGTCTTCAGCCCCAGTTGATAATTAATCTCAAGCCTGCTGCCTTTCCTTCAATTGTGCTGTACCCCGCCTCGTTCTGTGGAAGTGTATCCCCAGCCATAGATCGTTCTGGCAGAGACATGGATCAATCCATCAAGGGAGAGTCGCCACTAACACCTGTTAAACAGATAAAGCATATCACCAAACGGCCCAAACAGAAAACCGAGATCATCCACTCAGCACTGAATGAGTTTGGCCAAAAATCATCACCGCGAATGGAAAATACCTTGCCATCGGGAAAAGAGGGGCAATCTTTGTAGAACGGGGTGAGAGTGACGTTTCCTCGATACCGCAATGTGTTTTGACAACTGCCGCCGGACCCGGGCAACCCGCTCACTTACAGGAACACTGCACATGTCGACGCGCGCCAATACCTTGCAAAAGCCCGGGAAGGCCGCGCTTGCAGCATACGGTTTTCTCGCCTTTCCTCTGGCTGCAGCCTTCATCGCCCTGCAGGTCCTGGTACCGACGCATTACGCGGAAACCACAGCGATGAGCCTGTCGACAATCGGTTTCATCATGCTGCTCGCCAGGCTCTGGGACACCGTCACCGACCCCCTTATCGGTTTTCTCTCCGATAAGACACCGCAGCACCTGGGCAGGAGGCGAATCTGGATCGTCGCCAGCGTGCCGATTATCTGCCTCTCTACCTGGATGCTGTTCACTCCTGATCCGGACAACGGCATCGGTTATCTCCTGCTCTGGACCATGGTCATCTATATCGCCGGGACCATGGCCATCATCCCGATGAATGCCTGGGGATCGGAACTTTCGCCCGATTACCGGAAGCGCAGCACCATAACCGGCACCCGCACGGCGTTCGGCCTTGCCGGCACCATGGCGGCTCTCCTCGTGCCGGCAATCATCGGTCAGCATGGCTCCGACGATCTGGGCACAACCCTGCAGATCATCGCCTGGCTGGTCATCGCTACCCTGGCTATCGCCGGCCTTCTCCTCTTCCTGGTGCCAGACGATCAGCCGACCTCGCTGTCGGCCACCCAGGTTCGGGACGCCATCAGACTCGTCATCACCCCGTCACCGTTCCGGCAACTGCTGACCAGTTTCCTCTTTAACAGCACCGCCAACGCCATCCCGGCAACCCTGTTTCTCTTTTATGTCAGCTATCTTCTCGGGGCACCCGAGAAGGCGGGCCCACTGCTGTTCGCCTACTTCATTTTCGCCGCTGTCTCCGTGCCGTTCTGGATCTGGCTTTCAGGTAAATTCGGCAAGCATCGGACCTGGCACTGGTCCATCGTCATCGCCTGCACACTCTTTGTCTGGACCCCGTTTCTCGGCGAAGGCGATCTGTTGCTTTATACCTTGATCGTCGTCGGCACCGGCTTTACCACCGGCTGCGACCTGATCCTGCCCTCTTCGATGAATGGCGATCTGGTCGAGTGGGATGCCGCCAGCAACGGCTACCGACGCCCCGGCCTCCTGTTCGCCGTCTGGGGCACGTTTACCAAGCTGGCCTATGCACTGGCCATCGGTATCGCGTTTCCGCTGCTCGACCTGTTCGGCTTTGCGGCCGGGGCCGACAACGACCCGGTGGCGCTGACCGCGCTCGCTTATCTCTACGGCATCCCCTGTATCATCTTCAAGATCATGGCCCTGCTCAACATGCGGAACTATCCGATAACAGAGGAAGCATATGGTAAGATTCTCGATCGAAACACCCGCTCCGCTGACACGGCGGCCTGAACCCGTCCCTGGTATGGCACGCCGGCTGACATACAGAAAACCTCGACAGTGGCCGCTCTTTTTGCTCGCCATATCGATACTACTCTTCAGCGGCTGTTCGCCAAGCACGGTGCTCAACTCCCTGGCGCCCGACGACGGTATCAGCCTCCAGGAGGGCGAGCGGTACGGGAACGAAGACCGGCAGCTGCTCGACATCTACCGTCCTGACATGGTACTCGCCGACTCGCCGGTGCTGGTCTTTTTCTACGGCGGCAGTTGGCGCCGGGGTGACCGGGAAGATTACCGCTATGTTGGTTACAATCTCTCCGCGAACGGCTATGTCACCGTCATTCCCGACTACCGCCTCTACCCGCAGGTCCGGTTTCCTGAGTTCGTCGAAGACGGAGCGGAGGCGCTCGCCTGGGTGCAGGACCAGGTGCCAGAGGCCAAGAACGGTATCGTGCTCATCGGCCATTCCGCCGGAGCCCACATCGCCGCCCTGCTGGCCCTTGATGAGTCATATCTGCGGACAGCAAGCCCCGACACACGGCTCATCGGCATGATCGGTCTTGCCGGCCCCTACGCCTTCGACCCTCTCGCATACCGGCGGACCCGCCCAATATTCAACGATCTGGCCGACCCCGACCAGGCCCGCCCGATTACCTTCGCCTGCACCGACGCGCCCCCGCTGCTGCTCCTGCACGGCCGTGACGACACCATTGTCGAGCCGGAAAACTCCATAGAGTTGCAGGAAAAAGCGACCGGCTGCGGCAACCGGGCAGAGCTGGCACTGATTGATGATATCGGGCATATCGGCATCATCCTGGCACTTACCGAAACCTTCAGCCACGATGCGGCCGTGCAATCACGCATCGACAGCTTCCTCACATCAGTCCCCCCTCGGCCATAACAAAGCAGGTTCCGCGCCGGTGTGAATCACCGCTGATTATTGTGCTTGCTGACAGTACCTGCGTTATGGCAATTGATTACATCTCGGAAAAGCTTCGAGGTTTGGCAGGGTGCTTCATTCCGCTACTTTCCACCAATGGCAGCGCTTTTTTTAGCAAGGTTTGCAATGGCAATGTCGAAAAAATACCTACTCGCATTGCAAACGATGAAGTAATGCTGATAATTGTCAGCCCTTGATTCAGTGCTCAAGAGAAAGCCCAAAGGACTCGTCGAACGTGATCGAGCGTATTAAAAACCTGACAACCGGGCACAACACGGCAATCCTTCTCTGCTTTTTCTTCGGTCATGCTGTGTTTCATTTCATGGCGCAGAGTTTTTCAGTTCTTTTGCCCAGTATTCAAGAGACCTTCACGGTAACTCCCATCCAGATCGGGGCACTGATCACCACTCGAGAAATCGTGACCGCCATATCTGGTCTGCCTGGCGGAATCCTGGCCGACTATTTCCATAAATATCGATCCCATCTGCTCAACGGCTGCCTTGTCGTATTTACCATCGGCTGGCTACTCGTCGCTCTCGCTCCTCGCTTCGGCGTGCTGTTCGTTGCCATGGTCTTTATTGCCGTGGCTATCGCTGTCTGGCATCTGCCCTCGCTTGTCGAGTTAGGAAGACGCTATCCCAGCCATCGGGGCACGGTCTTTGCGATTCATGGTGCAGGAGGCACGACAGGAGACATCCTCGGCCCCATGTTGACCGGACTTCTCCTCACATCGATTTCCTGGCGCACGATCATAGCAAGCTATCTGCTGCTTCCTCTCGGT
>JAZBPM010000126.1:0-2929 GCA_036351615.1 Desulfofustis sp. | reverse complement strand
AGGAGCCGTTTCTGCAAAAGAACATCGGTGATCAGGGTTTTGCCCAGCACCAGCAGGTCGGTGCTTGCCAGCGTTGCTCCAAAGCCGCGTAGTGCCGCCGGAATTCGGCTTGCCGGCGACTGCGGTTGGCCGGTTGGTTGAATACCCTGCGAAAACCAGCTGCGACCGCGATACAAGACTCCGGCCAGAAAAATCAGAAGGGCTATTCCAAGGAGGATCTTCATAATCATTCCCGCAAGATGTGATTGCTGCGAAACGTCCTGTCAGGTATCGGACGTCATCATGGCTCCTGCCGTGCGGCGGAAATACGGTCTGGTCGGCAAAGGTCAGGTCATGGCACCTCCTGGAGGGCGGCATCCCCCGTGCGGCCGTGATTGATCTATGGACAGGCGCTCAAAGCCCGTGGTTGACATGAAGCCATGTACAAAAAAACATATCTTGTCGGATCATGTATGGTTGCCGTCGCCATGGATTCGGGCAACGCTATCGAATCTACCGGCGGAGGTGGTAAAAGTCAATTCTCTTACGACATCGTCGAGCCTGGTTGCCGAACCTGACAATGTCCTGCCCGCACCTCTTCCGTTATGGCTCTTCGGCCGGACGGGCATTGGCGATGCAGCCTCCGGGAGAGCCAACCGATCTGTAGGATTACGACAGAAAGCAACATCGTTCACTGTGACCTCACCTCTCTGAAACGCTATAAAAAAAGAGCGGTCGGGTCGCTTGGAATAGATTGCGACTTGTTACCGGTGCCGGTTTCCGTTGATGATCCGCTTTTCCGTAACGATCCGATCAAGCAGTTCGTCATGTTCGGCCAGCGGCAGTCTGTCGACCACCTGCAATTCATAAGCGAGAGCGATCCGGCCAGCGCCGGGGACCTGGGCAAGCAACCGATCATAGTAGCCGCCGCCGTAACCGAAGCGGCCGCCCCGCAGGTCGAAGACAGATCCCGGCAGAATGATCAGGTCGAGATCCTGCGGGTCGACCAGATGCCTGGGCAGCAGGGCCTTGCGGGGTTCGGGGATGTTGCAATAACCGGGGACGAGGTCGTTTGCCGGATCGTCGATGGCGACCAGATCGAGCCTTCGTTCGCTGACTCTGGTGAGCGGTACGACAACTCGCTTGCCGCTTGCCAGCAGGGATTCTATCAGCGGCAGGGTCTGCACCTCGCTGCGGAAACTGACGTAGCTGCAAATCGTGGCGGCGGCAGTGATTTCGTCGCTGGCCAGGAGCCGCTGGCGGATGGCCTCGCTGTTGGCGGAAATTTCTTCGGCATCGAGGTGGTCGCGGGCTGCCAGGATTGCTTTTCGCATGTGCTGCGCGTCGCTCATGGGTGCTCCTTGATGGTAACGGCGGCTTGGCCCGCTAGAGTCGCTGAATTGTGTAGAGAAAAAGCGGCAGCCTGCTGTGTCGCTTCAACTCGTAAAACTTAAAGAGCCGGGCCCGGGACGGGTTGTCGAAGCGGAGCGGGGAAAGATAGATGGCACCTTTGTCCCGTTTCCGGCCAACGCCGTCCCTGATCAACGAGATCAGTGAATTGTAGTGATTTTTGCCGAGCTTGTCATCAATAACGAAGTTTGCGGTAATCTCGATGGACGGAAACGATTCGTTGATTTCGAGCAGGGTTGTGAAGGCGTGCTGGATCGCCGCCGCCGTCAGGGGCTTGCCGAGCCGGTCGAGGGTAGCTTGGTCCGCGGATTCCAGGCCGAGATTGATGAAAATCCGGCCGGGCAGCGCGTCGAGTTCGGCAAACAATTGCCTGGGCGCCCCGAGCAACGATCCGACCGAGCCGAACAGGAAGACATTGCTGCCAACGATCGCCGAGTCGGCCAGACCAAGGCGGGCATGGGCCTGCTCGACGGCATGACAGAGCAGCTCCGGCTTGGCCAGCAGGGCGTCGTGCTCGCCGAGAAAGACACTGTTGTAGTTGGCCAGTTCGTCGCCGAAATAGTCGGCGAGTCGATCGAGCTGCTCGTCTATTTCACGGCGTGACAGCGGCATGACGGCAGTGTCGTTCTTGACTCGGCAGAAGCTGCATTTATAGAGACAGCCGCGGTAGACGGTGAGCGGAATGACCCGGTAATCCACATGCCTGGTGTCAGGCGGCAGCACTGATGGTCGGCCGCCGATGATCGCAAACAAGTCCTGTGCCCGTCGGGCCAGGTGGGCCGGGTCGTTTCTGGCCGCGGCAGCAAGGAAGGCGGTGGCGGCTGCCGGCAATCGGTCGCCGGTGGCCTGCAGGGCGAGCAGGCTTGGGTGCCAGGATTGTATCAGTGCAGCAACGGTCCGGTTGTGCAGCGGTGAGCCTCCCAGTGCGTTATTGGTTATATACGGCAGGTTGGGTAGGTAGTATTCGCCGGTGGTCTCAAAGACGCCGGTATAGCCGCCGGTCGAATAATAGACCCAGTCGTTGCCGGCGGTGCGCTGCAGCCACTCCTGCGGATGCGGCCAGGCACCGCCTGTGCCCTGGGCGCGGATGATCTCCTGGTTGAGATTGAAATGCAGGATGCTGGAATCGGTTGCAACTTCCGTATAGATGCCGACTCGCACCGGATAGCTGGCTTTCAGGAAATGGTCCGATCCACGCTTGGCGATATGAATGTGCATGCGCTGGGTGTTGGTCCTGGGTTCAGGCCTTTTGTTCGTGCGGCAATGTGAACTATCCGGTCTGCGGTGACAAGGAAAAAACGAAACGGACCGTGAACTCCGCGCCGGTGAAGATGCCAGCGGGCGCGCGGCTGCCCCGGAGGCACCATAGCATGACAAAGTCCGATCGGCAAGTCGTGTCCTGCCGCAGTGGCCAACAGCTCCAGTGTACCGTTTTATGTCAGGAGCCGCCAATAATTGTCACCTTTGTTGTCGCCAGCATGGATACTTAGTTTCCGGCAGAGCGGAAAAACGCAAACAGAGTTACCATATTCTTTCGTTT
>JAZBPM010000125.1:0-4629 GCA_036351615.1 Desulfofustis sp. | reverse complement strand
GTTTTAACCTGTCCCCCGCTAACTTTCAAAACCAACCGGCTATTCCGACCACGGCGCCGGTTTTCATTGTTCGTTGTGACGCCCCGTCATGGGGGTTATATGAAAATCGGCGGGACTGGTTTTAACCTGTCCCCCGCTAACTTTCAAAACCAACCGGCCATTCCGACCACGGCGCCTGTTTTCATCGTTCGTTGTGACGCCCGGTCATGGGGGTTATGCAGTTAATCGCCGCTGCGTAACCGCTCGATCAAACCGACCCGCCCCCAGGCCGGCGCCGTGTCCTCAACCCGTTTGATCTCCCTGACCACCAGGCTGTCCGGCGACGTCCTCAGCACCAGAGCCAGCGCCGCGGTGATTGCGGCCACGGTGTCGGCACCGATTGCCCCCGCCGCCGGTTCTTTTTCCGTTTCAGCCGGTTGCTCAACGGCCGGTTGATCCGTCAGTCTGCCAAGCAGCACGATAACGCCATGCAGTACTATCAGGGCAAGAAACGTGACACCCATACCGAGCACGGTGGCAACAAGTCCGGCCAGCATCTTGTCTCCAAAACTCAAGCTGCCAATGGTCGCCGGGTCACTGAATTTTGCCAGCAAATCGCTGATATCCATCTCCCTCTCCTGTTTACAACGGTATGTTGCCGTGCACCTTGGCCGGACGGCGCTCCCGTTTGCCGGCAAGCATTACCAGCCCGTCGATGACCCGCTGCCTGGTTGTCCGCGGCTCGATGACATCATCGACGAAACCGCGCTCCGCCGCCTTGTATGGCGTGGCAAACTCCGCCTCGTAATTCTTCAGAATCTGTTGCTTGGCCGCCTGCTTGTCCTCGGCCCGATCGAGATCCTTTTTGAAAATGATATTGACCGCTCCCTCCGAGCCCATGACCGCGATTTCGGCGGTCGGCCAGGCAAAGACGAGGTCGGCCCCGAGTGATTTCGAGCACATGGCCACATAGGCACCGCCGTAAGCCTTGCGGGTAATGACAGTCAGCTTCGGTACGGTCGCCTCGCTGTACGCGTAGAGTATTTTTGCACCATGTCGGATAATGCCGCCGTATTCCTGCGCGGTGCCGGGCAGAAAACCGGGCACGTCGACAAAGGTCAGCAACGGTATGTTAAAGGCGCTGCAGGTCCTGATAAAGCGGGCCGCTTTGTCGCCGGCGTTGAGGTCGAGACAGCCGGCCATCACCGCCGGCTGGTTGGCGATAATCCCCACCGGACGACCGTCGATCCGGGCCAGGGCGGTGAGCAGATTGGGCGCGAACAGCGCCTGGTATTCAAGAAACCGGCCGTCGTCGACAAGCAGCCTGATGATTTCATGCATGTCATAAGGCTTGTTGGGATTGTCCGGGATTATCGTATCAAAGGCCTCGATCATCCGGTTCGGATCGTCGTCAGAAGCCGCCCGCGGCGGGTTTTCCATATTGTTGCCGGGCAGATAACCGAGCAGCTGACGGATAGCTGCCAGACAGTCGCGATCGGACTCGGCGATGAAATGGGCATTACCGCTGACCTTGTTGTGGGTCAGCGCCCCACCGAGATCCTCGGCACTGACTTGCTCCCCGGTCACGGTGCTGATAACCTGCGGCCCGGTAATAAACATCTGAGAGGTCCGGTCGACCATGAAGATGAAGTCGGTCAGGGCCGGCGAGTAGACGGCGCCGCCGGCACAGGGCCCCATAACCGCAGATATTTGCGGGATAACGCCGGAGTAAATGGCGTTACGATAAAAAATCTCGCCATAGCCGGACAACGCGTCCACCGCCTCCTGGATACGGGCGCCACCGGAATCGTTGAGCCCGACGATCGGCGCCCCGACCTTCACCGCCGCATCCATCGCCTTGACCACCTTGCGGGCATGCATCTCACCGAGCGCCCCACCGGTAACGGTGAAGTCCTGAGAAAATGCATAGACGAGCCGGCCGTCGACTCGACCGTAACCGGTAACCACCGATTCACCCTCGAAGCCGAGTTTGTCCATCCCGAAGTTGGTGCAGCGGCAGGCGACAAAGGCGTCAAGCTCAACAAAGGAGTTAGCGTCGAACAGGCACTGCAACCTCTCGCGGGCAGTCAGTTTTCCCTTTTCATGCTGCTTGTCGATCCGCTCCTGTCCGCCGCCAAGCGAGATTCTCTGCCGTTTCCGGCGAAGCTGGTCAATCTTGTCAGTTGGCATAGAGGCTTCCTCTCAGCAAATAGCTCGTCCGCACGTCAGGTTTGCCAACATACTGGCAAACAGTTGTTACACTATTTTTTTGTCATTTAATACTTAGTTTTACTGTATTTTTTTACTATAAATTAAAATGAATATAATTTTCTTGTAATACTGTTACTCTTGTTACCGCAATCGACCGCTTTTTGTCAATAAAAAAGATTTGACCAGAACAACATCAATTCTCATATAAAATAGCGTTCAACGATATTACAGAGCAATTCTATAACGTATCGTTGCAGGATAACGGGAATACGCTTCCCGACAAAGTCGTCGACAAACGGCGGGTGGAACGACACCCCGGAGGGAGGGCGGGTCGTCCCGGCAACCGGAAACGACCCGCGTGGGAGGGAAGGGAGAGAATCAGCGTGACACGGCAACGGCGAGAGGCTTTTTCGCGGGCGCCCGGCCAAATATCCACGGCACCAGCCGGATGTACCAGGCCGCCGACTGAATCTGAAAAACATATGCCAGCGCGATCAGCAACGCTATGGTCGAACCGTCGCGGCCGAATGCCGTCATCGCGATCGCCAAAGCGATGGACAGATCACGCATGACCACCCCGAAGACCATGGCAATGGCGTCTTCCCGTGTAAAGAATAATTTTCCGATCACCGACAGCACCACGTAATTGAGCAGGTAAAAGACCACCAGCGGCGCGGCGATAACCAGCAGGTCGCTCGGGTCGGCAAGGATGGTCTTGGCCTTCAGGGCCATCGCGACAAAGGCGATCATCGTCACACCCAAGGCCGAGAACGGCGGGAACAGAGGCTTGTAGACTTCGGCCCAGGCCTTGGCCCCGTGCTTCTTGACCAGATACCGCTGCGTCAGCAAACCGGCGATCAACGGAACGAAGACGAACAGGCAGATCTGCTGGAACATGTGGAGCATGTCGACATGCACGGTAGCCCCCATGAACACCCGGGTATACACCGGCGCTGCCAGCGCGCCGATGATCAGACCGAAGACCAGCATCTTGGTGGCCGCTTCCTTGTTGCCGCCGGCAAAACCTGTCCAGGAGATGGTCATACCCGAGGCCGGCAGCACCCCGATCAGAAACAGGCCGACCGCCCACAGGCCGTACTTCATCTCTTCGCCCTGCAGGAACAATCTGCCGAGGCCGTACACGACGAGCGGCACGAGCAGAAAGTTGATCACCTGCGTGGTCACCTGCAACCGGAGATCATGGCCGGAAAAGATGCTGCGCACCTGGAGGGTGGCCATCATCGGGTAAACCATGACAAATGTTATCGGGATGATAAGGGTCTTCAGCGGCGCGGCATCAAAGAGAAAGCCGCCGCCCACCAGGCCAAGCACCATCGCGATCGGGATGGCCCAGACCAGATTTTTCTGCAGAATGCGTAATAGCTTGATCATACTGCTGCTCCTTGCCGGAATTCCGGCGTGAAATCTTCAGGCCCCGCAGAGACATCTGAGCAGGCGGCAGCCTCTTCGATCATCGCGATAATCTTCCGATAGGTCTCGGCCAGTGAGTCGGGAAACGTCGGGCAGTCTACCAGGGAGGCGATGGTCTCCCGGCAATAATGGTGAAACCGCACCTTGGTCGCATGTTCACCGCTGAAGACCATAACGAACTTGGGCATCAAGATGGCTCGCTCCGGATTGGCCTGCAGGCTGCCGGCCGCCTTGTCGGGTTTACAGACTTGCAGCATGTGCAGATCGAAGCCTTCATCAACAGCGGCGCCGTGGTCCCGAAAGGCCCGGGCCATGTCCATGTGACTCTCGTTAGCCACGATAAACCCCTGACGGCCGGCAACATCTTTGAAGTCGGCGGCAAAACGGGCCGGACTTTTCTTCGTTTCAGCACAATAGAGATGATCGGTGGTCATTGTCCTTCTCCTTTCAGCATGATCTGTGACTGACGTCACAATGAACAATAAAAATCGGCTTGTGGCCGGAAGGGCTGGCCGGTCCTGCCTCCAGCTGCTACGGACGTCCTGTCCGTAGCTCTACGGGCCTGATTCTCCGGCCCGCCGGGCCTTCGCGATGCAGCCTCCGACAGAACCGGCCAGCCCGGGGGAATGATTACTGATAAACAAAAACCATGCCCATGCCTGCCGACACCAGAAAAAAACGGCCCTGTTCCCATTAACCATTAGATATAGAAAGACAAATAGGAAACAGGAGAAAGCCCTGGAAAAGGCGAAGCGGAATGGCCCGGAGGAAAAAGAACGGCAAAGTAACGTTACTATCGTTACTCGTAACGTTACCCGGTGTCAGTGACTCGACCTGAAAGGTTTGCTCAGCTGGTCGTTGTCTCGTGCCGCTGCAAGGGGATGTTCCATTTTTTCATATACTTCCAAATAGCCGTTCGGCTCAGCCCGACCCGGCGCGCCACCTCGGCCTTGTTCCATCCGCAGTTGTCGAGTTGTTCGATCAATACCGTTCTGGTCAGCAGCGACC
>JAZBPM010000124.1:0-2914 GCA_036351615.1 Desulfofustis sp. | reverse complement strand
GCTTCGAAAACCTGGTCGGCCGCATCCATTGACGAGGCGAGCCACAGGTCGGTCTGCGGAGGTTCTGCGGCCCGCATCAGTTTCAGCCAAGCCTTGAACCGGGCGGTGAATGCTCCGGGCCGCGGTGCCGCCAGCCGGGTTCTGATTTTTTCCAGTTCGGCCAGCGGGTTGTCTTCATCCGGTCCGTCTTCTCCCTGCAGGGAGCGCAACATGTCCATCTCCCGCTCGCTGAGCAGTTCCAGATCGGCGCGCAGAGCTTCTTCCTCTTTTTCCAGCATTTCGGCAATGGCCAGCACGAGCCTGGCCTGCCAGTGTTCCAGCGTGGCGGTTTTGGCGGCGATGTCGTCCGCCAGCCCGTGTCGGCCGAGCAGCGAGGAGACGATCTGATGACGAGCTTCTTCGCTGCGTTCGGCCGGCGGCGCCGACAGGGAGGCCACGGTCAGTGCCGAGAGTTGGGCCGCATAATCGTCGCGGCGTTCTCTGATGTCGTTGATCAGGCGTTGAAAGCGGTCGCGGTCCGCGCCGAGCGGGGCCGGAGTATGTGCTTGACAGAGTCCGCGTTCCGTGAAAAGATCAGGCTCGTTTGCATTGCCCGGACGGTCGGGATGAGCTTCGACCGGCTGCAGGTAGACCAGCGGCGCGCAGAGCAGCAGCAGCGGGTAACGGGTTTCGCGGAAAGGATCGGTATCCGGGAAAATAAAGGTCTTTAGAGAGTTCATATGCGCAATATTAAAGAAAAGGTTCGTTTTACCCTGTCAGCCCTGCTCTATCTGTTGTTCAATCTCCGCGTCGGCGAGAGCTTTGCCACGACGCTGACCGCGACAGGCTGGCAGATCCTGCAGACCGCCCCCTTCGTTGCCGGGCTGACCTATCTGATTGTTGCTGTACTGCAGTATATGGGAGATGGTGGCAAGGTACCATGGGATCGTAAATTTCGCCTCTTTTTTGCGATCGGTATCATTGCCGGCCTGGTCCTAGCCATCTGGGAATACGCCGGAGTCGATCTGCAGCAGGGGTGATCACGGAGGCGGCGAGGCATGTTCTATCTCTATACGTCAAACCGAACCGAGCGTCTTGCAGACCGCGTCGCTGCGGTGATTGCCGAGCATGGCCCGCCGTCACTATTTCAGCCCGAGTTGTTCCTCGTCCAGAACCGAGGCATGGAGCGACTGCTCTGCCATGCCCTGGCCGACTCCTTCGGCGTTTGGTGCCATGGTCGTTTCCTGCTGCCGGTCCAGTTTTTCGATGAGCTGTGCCGACGCTGGGACTGCCCGGCCGAGCACCGGAGTTTTGATCGGGATTTGCTGGTCTGGCGACTGGAGCGGCTGCTCAGGGACCTCGACGACGAGTCGCTGACCCCGCTTCGAGCTTATCTCGACGATAACGGAGTACCGTTGAAGCGGTATCAGCTCGCGGTCCGGCTGGCCGCCGTGTTCGATCAGTATCAGATCATGCGCCCCGATCTGCTCGCGGCCTGGGAACGCGGCGAGTCGGTCTTCGGTGGTAGCATTGAAGCCTGGCAGCGCCGGCTCTGGACCGTGTTGCGCCGCGACGACCCGGAAGCACAGCACCGCGGCGAGACCATGCTGAACCTGGCGCAAACAGTCCGAGATGGTGAACTGAAAGATGCCGACTCGACTCGGGTCTTCGTTTTCGGTATGCATACCTTGCCGCCGCTGTTTCTCAGCGTCCTCGAGGCCCTGGCCGCGCGGATCGACGTTCATTTTTTCCTGCTGTCACCGTGCCGGCAGTATTGGGGTGATATCGAGTCGCGGCGAAGCAGAGTGCTGCATGGGGGTGGGGAGCTCCTCGGGATCCAGGGAGACAGGGGGGGGGGCGGCGGGACCTATCATCCACTGCTCGCCGGTTTCGGCCGACAGGGCGCCCATTTCCAGGAACTGCTGCTCGATATGGTCGAAGGATACCAGGATCACGACGAGGATTATGTCGATCCGGCGGCCGGTGGGGGAGTGCTGCATCGGCTCCAGTCGGACCTGCTCGACGGCCGCGAGGCGCCGCTTTCCGGCGACTGTCCCATAACGGCTGAAGATGATTCACTGCAGGTCGTCTCCTGTCATTCGCGCTGGCGCGAGATTGTCGTTCTCAAGGATTTCCTATTGTCCCGGCTCTATGGGGATCCCGACCTGCAGCTGCACGATATCGTCGTCATGGCTCCTGATATCGATGACTACGCCCATTTGATCCCGGCGGTCTATGGCGATCTGGCCCATGATGTCAGCGACGGTCGGATCCGTCGGGAAAATCGCGTTATTGACGGATTTCTGCAGTTTCTGCAGCTGTTCGGCGGGCGCTACGGCTGGAGCGAGCTGCTCGGCGTGCTGGAGCGGCCCGAGGTGTATCCGCGTTTTTCCTTGACGGCCGGCGATCTAGACCTGCTGCGTTTCTGGGTCATCGACTGTGGTATTCGCTGGGGACTGTCCGCCGAACAGCGAGGTGATGACGGATTGTACCCGTTTGCCCCGGCGGCCTGGCGGACCGGACTTGAACGATTGTTGATGGGGGTCACCGTCGCCGGCGAGGAGCCGGTGGATGGTATCCTTCCCTATAGTGATATCGAGGGGAGCCAGGCCGAGCTGCTTGGCGGCCTCTGTCGTTTTGTCGATCTGGTCGAAAGAGGACGGCATGCTTTTCAATCCGAGTTGCCGTTGGCGAGCTGGGCACAACGTCTGCGTGGCTGGTGCGACGAGCTGTTTGTCGACGGCGATCAGCCGGACCTTCTTGAACTGCTTCAGCTGATCGATGTGCTGGTGCAGCGTTATGCGCCGCATCACGACCAGCCGGTGGCCGGGGCGGTGGTCCGGCAGTGGCTGGAGGCCATGGCCGACGGCCGCTCGTCGGCCGGTTTCATCAGTGGCCGACTGACCTTCTGCTCAATGTTGCCGATGCGGTCGGT
>JAZBPM010000123.1:0-3027 GCA_036351615.1 Desulfofustis sp. | reverse complement strand
TATCTGTGGGTGGTGTGTTCCTCGCCACGGAAGAGTATTTTGAGAGCGGCTCTGAAATTCATCTTGAGTTCCGATTGAGTAGTGAGAGGGCACCGATAACCTGTAAAGGGAGAGTCGCCTGGGTGAACAGGAAAGATAATTTTAAAAACCATGCGTCCTCCGGGATGGGTATCGAATTTTTAGATATACAGAAACTGGACATCCTCAGTATTCAGGCATGGGTTAGAAACGAGCCCCCGGTGTAAGGGTTTAACATCATGTCTCAACCCGTCGTCTCATCTGCACAGGGCCTGTCACTGGTTCCGGAATCGCTATTGCTGCGGTTTTTTTACTTCAAGAAGTTCAATCTCAAAGATCAGCTCCTTGTCTGCCAGCGGATGATTGGCATCCAGCGTGACATATTCTTCAGTAATTTCACGGACCATCAGACGAAAAGTCGTATCGTCATGGTTGGTGACCTCCAATTGCCCTCCGACCTGCAGGTCAACCTGGTCTCCTATGATACTTCGTTCAACTGTTTCCAGTAATTCAGCTTTGCTCTTGCCGTAGGCTTTTTCGCAAGGGACGGTTACGTTTTTACTCTCGCCCTGGTACATGCCTTCCACCGCCTCATCGAAGCCTGCTATGACCTCTTCGCGGCCGATAATGAATTGCAGGGGGCGGTCTACTGGCGATTCGTCGAAGATCGTGCCATCATGCAGGCGACCGGTATAGTGGACTTTGACGGTGTCCATTTTTGCTGCGCGTATCATCTGATACCTCTCCAGAGTTGCTCACTGATTGATGGTTTTGCTGCTATCGGTACGTGTGTCCGGTATGCATATCAAGCCAGCCGATTTCGGTCAATCATTTATTCCGTAAGCTGTCCACCTGACTTGCCATTTTGCAGTCTTCATGCTACTTTGTCGCGGCTGAACAGATAAGGACAGAGTATGTATTGCCCCTCTCGCGAAGAGTTTTTAAATCTTGCCAGCCAAGGGAATCTGATTCCGGTCTACCGGGAGATTCTCGCGGATATGGAAACACCGGTTTCGGCCTTCTGCAAAATCGACGATCGACAGAGCGCATTTCTACTCGAAAGTATCGCCGGCGGCGAGAAATGGGCACGCTATTCCTTCCTCGGCGTCGGTTCCGGCCGCGCTTTCCGCTGTCGCGGTAACCGCTATGAGATACTGGAAAACGGGACCGCGACGGAATCCGGGGTGACACAAAATCCCCTTGTTGAACTGAAGCGCTTCCTCTCTCCCTACAACCCGGTCGTCCTGCCTGCACTGCCACGCTTCTTCGGTGGTGCGGTAGGTTACCTGGGCTACGATATGGTTCGACACATCGAGCAATTGCCGGAGCTCAACGATGCGGAAATGGGCACCTATGACAGCTGGTTCCTGATCACCGAGACCCTGCTGATCTTCGATAACATGCAGCAGAAGATCAAGGTCATCAGCAACGTCCACCTGCGCGACGGGGATGATCCGGGGCAGGCTTACGACCAGGCGGTCAAACGCATTGAGGGCATGGTCGCACAGCTGCGCAAGCCATTACCGGAACGCTCCGGTGACGCCCGGCGCCCGACCTCGGCAGAGCTGCAGTCGAATTTCAGCAGGCCTGATTTCGAAGCGGCCGTCGAACATTGCAAGGATTATGTCCGTGCCGGTGATGTGATCCAGGTGGTCCTGTCGCAAAGATTCTCCGGAGATCTCGACGCTGATCCGTTCGATGTCTACCGTGCCCTGCGAACGATCAATCCGTCGCCGTACATGTTTTACCTGCAGTTCAACGAGACCCGGGTGATCGGGGCTTCGCCGGAAGTACTGGTGCGTAAGGAAGGGGATCATGTCGAGGTCCGGCCGATCGCCGGGACCCGGCCGCGCGGTGCAACGTTCGAGACAGACCAGGCCTTCGAAAAGGAGCTGCTGGCTGATCCGAAAGAACGCGCAGAACACATCATGCTGGTCGATCTCGGGCGTAACGACCTGGGCAGGGTCTGTGAAACTGGTACGGTGCAGGTCGATGAACTGATGGTGGTCGAACGCTACTCACATGTCATGCATATCGTGTCCAACGTCAGTGGGCAGCTGCTGCCGGGTTATGATGCTCTGGATGTATTTTCGGCGACCTTTCCGGCGGGCACGTTAAGCGGGGCACCGAAAATTCGCGCCATGGAAATCATCGAAGAGCTTGAACCGGTGCGGCGGGAAATTTACGGCGGTGCGGTGGGCTATATATCGTTCGACGGCAACATGGACCTGGCGATAGCTATCAGGACCCTGGTTGCCCACCAGAATCGGATTCATCTCCAGGCGGGTGCCGGCATCGTTGCCGATTCAGATCCGGCGGCAGAATATGAAGAGACTGTCAACAAGGCGATGGGCGTCAAGAAGGCCATTGAGCTGGCACGTCAGGGGTTGGACTGAAATGCTGTTGATGATCGATAATTATGATTCCTTTACCTACAACCTGGTGCAGTATCTGCGCGAGCTGGGTGAGGACGTCGTCGTTTACCGCAACGACAAGATAACTCTGGCCGAGATCGAGACCCTCAAGCCGCAACGCCTGGTTATTTCTCCCGGGCCATGCACGCCGAATGAGGCCGGGATCTCGGTTGAGGTTATCAAATATTTTGCCGGCAAGCTGCCAATCCTCGGCGTCTGTCTCGGCCACCAGTCGGTCGGCCAGGCCTTCGGCGGCCGGATCGTTCGTGCCGAACGACTTATGCACGGCAAGACCAGCCCGGTCTTTCATGACAACCGCGAGCTGTTCGACGGCCTGCCCAACCCGTTCGATGCGACCCGCTATCATTCCCTTCTGGTCGAAAGAAGCTCTTTCCCGGCATGCCTGGAAATTACTGCCTGGACCGCCGAGGATGAGATAATGGGTCTGCGCCATCGGGACTTGCCGGTCTGGGGGATGCAGTTCCACCCGGAGTCAATATTGACGGTGACCGGTATGGATATGTTGAGGAACTTCATCGAGATGACAAAGTAAAGCAGAATTCAGAATCCAATACTCAGTATTCAGAATGAACAT
>JAZBPM010000122.1:0-2538 GCA_036351615.1 Desulfofustis sp. | reverse complement strand
TGGATCACGGTGGGCGTGAGATTGAGCCGCTCGATGAGCAGCAGATCAAGGCCGTCGGTGAGCAGATAAGGGCCGCCGGTCTGCCCTACGTGGGTGTCGTTACCAAGTTTTCCGTACGCAACCCGGAGCATGAACTGCGCTTGGCCGAACTGCTCGCCCCCTATGTCGAGCGGGTCTTTATGGGGCATCCGCTGTCCGGTGTGCTCAGCTTTCCCCGACGCATCGCCACCACTTATCTCAACGCCGCCGTCTATCCGGTACACCGGGATTTCTTCACGGCGGTGCAGGAATCCCTGGCGCAAAAAGGGATCGTTGTGCCGATCCGGATTCTCAAGCCCGACGGCGGCAACATGAATATGGCAACGTCGCTTGATTATCCGGCCCAGACCATCCTGAGCGGGCCATCGGCCAGTGTCATGGGAGCAATCGCCTATGCTCGGACGGACGAGAGCTGCCTGGTGCTCGATATCGGCGGCACGACCACCGATATGGCGATCATCCTTGACGGGGTGCCGGTGCTCGCCTCCGGGGGCATTGAAATCGGGCCGTACAAGACCCTGATCCGCGCCCTGCAGACCCGCTCCATCGGCATCGGCGGCGACAGCGTCGTTCGGGTCCGTGATTCTCAGATCAGCATCGGCCCGGATCGGCTCGGGCGGGCCATGGCCTATGGCGGGCCGCTGCCGACTCCGACCGACGCCTTTTGCGTGCTCGGCCTGGCCGACGGCGGCGACCGCTCTCGCTCGGTCCAGGGACTGACGCCACTGGCCGCTGCCCTGCAGCTGTCTGTCGAGGAGATTGCCGAATTGATCTTCACCACCGCCTGCCGGGAAATTCTTTCCGCGGCGCGGAATATGGTGAGCGATATCAACAGTCGTCCGGTCTATACCGTGCACGAGATGCACGAGGGCATCCAGATTCAGCCGGACCGCCTGCTCGTTCTCGGCGGGCCGGCGAGCCAGTTTGCCGAGCGGCTGGCCACGCTCTTTCCCGGTGAGGTCATGCCGGTGCCGCACTGGCAGGTCGCCAATGCTATCGGCTGCGCACTGGCCCGCACGACCTGTGAGGTGACGGTTTACGCCGATACGGCCCGCCAGGTGGTGACGGCTCAGGGCGAGGGCTATCACCAGAATATTCCGGCCAGCTTCGATCTCGGCAACATCCGGGAGATTGCTCTGGAGCTGGTACGGAAAAAGGCCCTGGCCCGTGGGGCCAATCCGGATTTCGTCCAGACAGAGATCGTTGAAGAGGCGCAATTCAACATGGTGCGCGGCTTTTATACGGTCGGCAAGAATATCCGGGTCCGGGCGCAGGTCAAACCCGGCTTGATCCACGGCTACGACCCGCAGACCGAAACGCTGAATCGTCCCGACTTGTAGCACTAACCAGGCCTGCCTCTTTCGGTGTCGGTCATCGAGGAGGCAGGGTGGCAGGGCCGCTCACGGCAGGAGCCGGTGCCTGCAGTCACCAACAACGTGCCAGGATCTCCAGTTATGCTTCGCGCCAATCATAAAACCGGACTCGTCTTTTTCCCGGCCTTCGACTGGGCCATCGATCCCACTCACCCGGAACGGGAAGAGCGCCTGCTCTATACCCAGGACCAGGTGTTCGAGGAAGGGCTGCTCGATATCGACGGCATCGTCGAACTCAAGTCCGATCTGGTGAACATCAAGGATATCCAGCGTGTTCATTTCTGTGTGCCGGACCCCTGGGCGGTCATTACCGAGTCGCACCTGATCAGCGCCGGCGGGGCCAAGACCATCGGCATGGCGGTCATGGACGGCACCATCGAACGCGGTTTCGCGCTGGTACGGCCGCCGGGGCACCATGCCAACCGGGTGGTTCACGGGGCGCGGGGGTTCTGCAACATCAATATCGAAGCGATCATGATCGAATACCTGCGCCGGGCCTACGGGGTCGACCGAGTGGCGATCGTCGACACCGACTGCCACCACGGCGACGGTACTCAAGATATTTATTGGCATGACCCGGATACGCTGTTTATCTCCATCCACCAGGACGGCCGCACCCTTTACCCGGGAAGCGGCTTTCTCAACGATTTCGGCGGCCCCAATGCCGCCGGTACGACCATCAATCTGCCGCTGCCGCCGGAGACCTGCGACGAGGGGTTCCTCTACACCATCGAGCACGCGGTATTGCCGATTCTCAAGGATTTTCAGCCGCAGTTGATCATCAATTCGGCGGGGCAGGACAATCACTATTCCGATCCGATCACCAATATGAATTTTTCCGCCCGCGGCTATGCCCGGCTGACGTCAATGCTCAAGGCGGATATCGCCGTTCTCGAAGGCGGCTACGCGATCGAAGGGGCGCTTCCCTATGTCAATGCCGGTATCATCATGGCCATGGCCGGTCTCGATTACAGTCACCTGCGCGAACCGGACTTCAACCCGGAACGGTTGCACCAGGATCCCGATGTGACCCGGGTGATTGAGAAGACCTGCAACTACGCGCTGGAAATCTGGAACAAACGGGCGGCGATCACCCATACGGTCCGGAAAAAGCCGGATTGCGGTG
>JAZBPM010000121.1:0-2643 GCA_036351615.1 Desulfofustis sp. | reverse complement strand
GGCACGGAGTCCGTCAATCACGCCATCAAAGGGGTGGCTATGGCAAACGCCGGACAGGGCAACCACATCATTACTTCCAATATCGAACACAACGCCGTCATTCGAAGTCTGCGTCGACTGAAAGCCCAGGGATTCAATGTCACCTCATTGTCGGTTGACAAGAGCGGGCGTATCAACCCGCAAGATGTCGCCGACGCCATTTGCGACCAGACAATCTTAGTGTCGATCATGCACAGCAACAACGAGACCGGTACGATTCAACCGATTGCCGAAATCGGTAAGATTACCCGGGAGAAAAAAGTCATTTTTCATACTGATGCATCGGATTCGGTGGGGATTGTGCCGGTGGACGTGCAGGACTTAAATGTTGATCTGCTGAGCTTCGCAGCCAATTCTTTCTATGGCCCCACAGGTGTCGGCGGGCTTTACATCCGTCGCGGGACCCGTATTTTCCCGCTGCTGGACGGGGGTGTCCAGGAGGGTAACAAACGTGCCGGCACCGAAAATCTGCTGGGCATCATCGGCATGGGCAAGGCCGCCCAACTGGCCATCCGCGACTTGCCGGCGCGTTATGAGCACCTCAAGAGCCTGAAAAATCAACTGATCAGAGAACTTCCCGATTATGTTGACGAAGTGATCATCAACACCCATCCCGAACACAGCCTGCCCAATCTCGTGTCCATGTCGGTTCAGTACGTGGAAGGCGAGAGTGTCATGCTGATGCTCGATGACGACGACATTGCTGTATCGACCCGGTCTGCCTGTGCCACCGGTTCGCTGCGTGCCAGCCATGTCCTGCTTTCACTGGGGCTCAGTCATGCCGATGCCCAGGGTACCCTGGTGGTTTCTTTCGGCTTCGAAAACACACCGGCCGACATCACCAAGTTTTTAAGCTCGCTTCAAAACGTTGTCACCACCCTGCGCGAAATCTCGCCGCTCTACGGCAAGACGACCAAAAGCGGTTAGCCTGAACATTTCTCGAAAAGCGGGCAAGCCGTCAGTCGCTCGAATCGGTAGCTGGGATTGCGGATTATCGCTTCAGACCGAACTCCAGTTGCCATCTCTTGCCGCCGTCGTTGAGAACGATGTCATCGGGTCGAATCTGCTCCAATGTGAAACCATCTATGGTTTCACCTTCTCTGACGATGCTGCCGTTGATGACGGCAATGCGATTGTCGGGTTCGGGTGACCAGGCAATGGCCTGCAGAACCAGGTCCGAATTCTGAAGCCGGCTGTATTCAGGCGCCTTGTCGATGCGGGACGCTTTCGCTGAACCTGAGACAGGAGTCGGTGCGGCATCCCGGCGATCCTTGCGTGCCACAGCCTGCGGTTCGACCTTGGTTTCCGCTTTCATGGACCTTTTCGGCAGTGGCTTTCTTGGTTCCGGAATCCGGGCGTCCTCAGTAATGTTCCGGGCGGCTGCCTCTGCGGGTGCCTTGCGCATGTTCGATTCGGTTTTCATTGCCGCCGGCGCAGGTTTATCGATTGGTTCGGATCGGGTTGCAGGGCGCATCTGCCGACCGGCGCTGTCCGGCTGGCTGCCGGGAGCGGGGGGGCGCTCGATTTTAGCGCGATGTACCTGCTCTGTTGCGGCAGGGGCCGGCTTTGTTGCAGCAGCCTGTCGTTGGGGCGGCCTCCCGGTTTGACGCCAATAGAGCAGCACCACCAGGCTGATCAGGCATGCCGCCACCAGGGCATAGGTCGTCAATTGCCGCACCAACCAGCGCTTTTTGATATTTCTGGAAATCGCATCCCTGGCTCCCGGTTGCGGCCAGGGATGGCCGTTGTCTGAGGAGCGGGATGTTTCGTCAATTTTTTTTAAAGCCTTCAGAATTGAACTCAAAATCTACCTGCCACTGGCTGGCGTTTTAACATTTCGGTTTTTTCGCACGGGTAATTTGGCTGCAATACAATAATCCCCAAAGGGCTGCATGGCTGCTATATGTCGAACTATCGAAGCTGATTTTCCGGTTCCGGATTATCCTTGTCGAGCCCTACTGGGCGATCCGTGGCATGCTGTAAGATTGCTTTTCTCGGTATAGGATGATCTTGGTCAGAGGACCGACAAAGCCGTCCACCGGGATGCCATACTCGTTCTGCAGTCTTTCCACTGCGCCCCGGGTCGCTGCATCATAGTCTGTGTCGATGGAAATTCCATCGAAACCCAGGTCTCTGAGCAGCAATTTCAAGGCGACAATTGAATCGCCGAACGACTGTTTGGGTATGGTGCCGTCAATGGCCAGGTAGTTCTTCCACGGCAGATAGGCCACCCCGGACCAGTAAAAATTTATTTCACCGGGGTCGGTTACGATCTGCTGCCCGTCTGGCCCCATTCCCAGTGTAATTGCATCTTCGCTGACCTTCATCAGGGTCAGATAACCGGGCTCGCGCGTGCCCGGGGGATAGAATTCGAGAATAGCCGGCACATTGAGTTTGCGCAGCAGGGTCAGGTCTGATTCCACGCGGTGTATAAATATGCCGCTGGGTTTGGCCAGCAGACGAAAATAGGCCTGGTCATCCTCCAGGCTCTCCAGGTAGGGTTTGGCATCCAGATCGACGTCCCACAGCGACAGTGCCTGTTTCAGGGCGCTATAGCGGGATCGACGGGTATCCATCCGGCGCAGGTACTCGCCCAACTGGACT
>JAZBPM010000120.1:0-12365 GCA_036351615.1 Desulfofustis sp. | reverse complement strand
TGGCCGCCGGTGGCGGACGTCCTGTCTGCCACCCTTCGGGCCTGTTTCTTCGCCCCGCCGGGCCTTCGCGATGCAGCCTACGAGAGAACCAACCAGCCCGGGGAGTTCTGCCTGTGAGACTGTGAAAGTTAGCGGTGGACAGGTTAAAACCAGTCCCGCCGATTTTCGTATAAAACTCTGAAACAGAGGAAAAGGACGTTCAGGTCAGCTCGAAAAGCCGGGTCGGGATTGTCTGGCAGGCACAATCAAGGATACCGCTCCGGCCGGTGGATTGCAGCACCGCCGCCGCTTCCCGATAGGCCAGCTCCGGCAGGTTGTTGGTCTCGCTGAGATGGGCCAGCACCACCTGCTGCAACCCTTCGTGATCGAGTGCTGCCAGCAGTTCGGCGCCCTCGCCGTTGGACAGATGTCCCCGGCTGGAGCGCACCCGTTGCTGCAGCGCCACCGGATAGGGACCGTTTTTCAGCAGCAGCGGATCGTGATTGAATTCCAGGATCAGCGCCTGACAGTCGCTCAAACGGCGCCGGATCAACCGGGAGACCGCACCGGTATCGGTGCAGATGCCGATGCGGTGAACACCGTCATCGACAATAAAACCGACCGGATCACCGGCATCATGAGAAATGGCAAAGGAACGGATTTCGAGGTTGCGAAAACAGATGGCCTCACCGGTTTGAAATTCATCACGACGAAACGGTTTCGCCAGTGTCTTCCCGGCCCCCTGATAAGTCCGCTCGTTGGCAAAGAGCGGGATCCGGCAGCGCCGCGACAACACGCCGGCACCACTGATATGATCCTGATGTTCGTGCGTGATGAAAACGGCAGCGAGCGACTCCACGGAGCGGCCGATCAACGCCAGACGGGCCGCTGTTTCCCGGCCGGAAAAACCTGAGTCGACAAGCAGAGCAGTGTTATTGGACTCAATATAGACGCAATTACCGCCGCTGCCGCTGCCGAGGACGGAAAAGCGCATCAGCGCACCCCGGTGTGACCGAAACCGCCGTCGCCGCGCCGAGTCGGTTCAAGCTGTAATTGGAGCCGCAGGGTAGCGGCAGCAACCGGGGCGACTACCAATTGGGCGATGCGGTCACCACGTTTGATCAGATAGGAATCCTGCCCCAGGTTGATCAGGGCGATCTTGACCTCGCCCCGATAGTCGGAGTCGATGGTGCCCGGGGCGTTGAGGATGGTAACGCCGTGACGAACGGCCAGCCCGCTGCGCGGTCTGACCTGAATCTCATAGCCTTTCGGAATTGCCACCGCCAACCCGGTGGGTATCAGAGTCCGCTCGCCGGGGCGCAAGAGATGATCGGCGTCCAGTGCAGCACAGACGTCCATGCCGGCCGCTCCGTCGGTTTCATAGGAAGGCAGCGGCAGATCACCGCTCTTTTCGCGGTCGAGCCAGCACACGGCAACAACCACCCGGTCGGCAGAAGAAGACGTCATGGCCATTGCTCCAGGTGAGGGGCAGGACCGCCGAACAGCGTGCGACGGTCCTGCCGATCATATCAGTCGTCCTGCAGCAGGGCCTTGCGGCTCAACCGGATACGACCGCGACCGTCGATCTCGAGGACTTTCACCTCGATTTCATCGCCTTCCTTGACGATATCGGTCACCTTGTTGACCCGGCTCTTGTCCAGTTCCGAAATATGGACCAGACCGTCGGTTCCGGGCAGGATCTCGACAAACGCACCGAAGTCCTTGATGGTCTTGACCACCCCTTTATAAACGGCACCGATTTCCGGTTCGGCGGTGATCGTCTTGATCCGGTAGAGCAGTTCCTCGAAGTTGGTACCGTCGATGGTAAAAATCTTGACCAGGCCGCTATCCTCAACCTCGATCTTGGCATCGTAGTCGGACGACAACTCTTTGATCACCTTACCACCGGGACCGATCAAATCCCTGATCTTGTCGGGGTTGATCTGCAGGGAGTGAAATTTCGGCGCATACTCGGAAATTTCCTTGCGCGCTTCGGAAATACCCTTGTTCATTTCCGACAGGATGTGCAGTCGGCCGGCCTTGGCCTGGGCCAGCGCCCTGCCCATGATATCCCGGTCAACGCCGTCGATCTTGATATCCATCTGCAGCGACGTGACCCCTTCGGCGGTCCCGACGACCTTGAAGTCCATATCACCGAGATGATCTTCATCGCCGAGAATATCGGAGAGGATTACCACCTTGTCGTTTTCCTTGATCAGCCCCATGGCTATCCCCGACACCGGCGCGGAAATCGGCACACCGGCATCCATCAGTGCCATGCTGCCGCCGCAGACGGTGGCCATCGAAGACGAGCCGTTTGATTCGAGGACTTCGGAGACCACCCTGATCGAGTAAGGAAATTCGGTCTCGGCCGGCAGCACCGCTTCAATGCCGCGCATCGCCAGCGTCCCGTGGCCGATATCGCGACGGGACGGACCGGTCATGCGCCGCACCTCGCCGACACAAAACGGCGGGAAGTTGTAATGCAGCATGAACCGCTTGTTCTCCTCGCCGCCCAGGGTTTCCACCCGCTGCTGGTCGCGCTCGCTGCCCAGGGTGGCGGTAACCAACGCCTGGGTCTCGCCGCGTGTGAACAGTGCCGAGCCGTGAGTCCGCGGCAGATAGCCGGCCTCACAGCTGATCGGCCGGACTTCGTCGAAGGCGCGGCCGTCGATACGCTGATCCTGTTCAACGATCATCGCCCGCATCCGTTTTTTCCGGAAACGTGACAGCAGGTCGGCAATTTCTCCGCTTCGCTCGCCGTCCGGGTCCATCTCTTCGAGAACATGGTTAACCAACTGATCATAGGCGCGGCTACGCTCCACCTTGTCAGGCGTGGCGATCACCGAGTTGATACGCTCCGAGGCACATTCGACAACCTGTTCGTAGAGCGTTTCGTCGATGGTTTTCGGTTCGACGACGCGCTTTTCTTTACCGTTGGCAGCCTGCAATTGTTTCTGAATTTCGATCAGTGGCTGCAATTGTTTGAAGGCGAAGAAAATCGCCTCAAGGACAACTTCTTCGGCAAGGGTTCCGGTCTTGCCTTCGACCATGACCACTGCCTTTTCGGTGCAGGCCACGACGATATCCATCGTCGACTGTTCCAACTCCGATCTGGTCGGATTCATCACGTAGGCACCGTCGATATAGCCGACCCGGCCGCCGGCAACCGGTCCGCCAAACGGGATATCTGAGAGCATCAGGGCGCAACTGGCCCCGGTCAGCGCGAGGATGTCGGGCTCATGCTCCTGGTCTGCCGACAGCACCGAGGCAATGACCTGCGTTTCGGCACTGTAGCCGTCGGCAAAGAGGGGCCGCAGCGGGCGGTCGATGATCCTGCAGGTCAGGACCTCGCGATCACTCGGACGACCGATCTCACGGCGAAAGTAGTTACCGGGGATGCGGCCGACCGAGGCCATCTTTTCCTGGTATTCAATGGTAAGCGGCAAAAACCCCAATTCCGGTTTGTTGCGTTTATCACCGACAGCGGTCACAAGCACGACCGTTTCGCCGCATCGCACGACAACCGACCCGGAGGCCTGTTTTGCCAATTTCCCGGTTTCAATAGAAATAGTTTTCGTTCCGATAGTGGCTTCAACTGTTTGCATCATGTATTCTCCATGATTCAGACCCGTTTTCGGGTCCGATGTTCTCCGATCGGATTATCCACCGAACGGATTTTCCTGCTTTAATGAAACAATCTGAGATAATTTCATCGCGGACCATTCCGCCCTATTGCGGAATAGCTTCATACTCTTCGTTGTTACTATATGGCAAAAAAAACGACGAATCCGGACGATCGCCACCACAGCCGGTGGAGCGACTCGCCCGGAACGGAGATATCTGTCTCTGTCGCGGCGGAAACGACGGCGGGCTGCTGCTCGCATCGTTTCCGCACCGACAGGAGACACGATTGGCTGGCAGGAAGGTGTTACTTGCGTATGCCCAGTTCCTTGATCAGTTCCCGGTACTTACCGATGTCTTTTTTCTTGAGGTAATCGAGCAGACTCCGTCGTTGCCCGACCAGTTTGAGCAATCCCTGACGGGAATGGTGGTCTTTGGCATGCACCTTGAAGTGTTCGGTCAGGTATTGGATGCGGTCGGTCAACAAAGCAATCTGGACTTCTGACGAACCGGTATCCGACGGGTGCGTTTTAAATTTCTCGATAATCTCGTTTTTCTTTACTGCCGACTGTGCCACAGTAATCCTCCTGTATCGTTCAGAACTCTGATAGTTGTTCAATTATACTGCAATGCCGAATCGACGGCAAACTCGATATGCTATGCCGACGACCTTGAGTGACAGCATTTCTCATTCGTGAATCCGTTTCAACCGTAACAGGTAATACTATCGCTTTTCCCTGAAGACTGCAAGCATTTCTGCACTTCATCCACATCGACAAACGCCTGGCGCAGCAGTTCGGGGCCATTCTCTGCGGCCAGGGCCTGGCCGCAGACACTCTGCTCCACGGAAAAAGATCCGCTGGCAATGCGGCGCAGCGCCGTCAGGTAGGCCCCGCATCCCAAGGCAGCACCGATATCGGCGGCCAATGTCCTGATATAAGTACCCTTACTGCACTGTACCAGCAACTCGAGTGTCGGGGCGCTCATCGTTACCTGCTCGCGGGGATCCAGCCAACGCAACAGGGAGATCGTTACCGGGCGCGGCGGTTTCTCTATGATGATGCCGTTTCGGGCGTAATGGTACAGCGGCTTGCCCTGGTGCTTCACGGCGGAAAAGGGTGGCGGCGATTGCATGATCGGACCGCGAAAGCGATCCAGTACCTGCTCTATGGTCTGCTGCTCAATCGGCTGCCACGATTCGCTGCGTATCAACTGGCCTTCCGGATCCTGGGTCGACGAAACCGTGCCCAAGACCAGCGTCGCCAGGTACTGTTTTTCCCCGTCCATGATCCGATCGATCAAGCGGGTGGCCGGCCGGCCGATGCAGACGACGAGCAGGCCGGTGGCAAACGGATCGAGCGTCCCGGCGTGACCGACTTTTTTGACGCCGCTGAGCCGGCGTACCAGGCGCACCATTGCAAAAGAAGTCTTGCCGGCCGGTTTGTCAACCAGCACCATCCCGGGCGCAAAAGGTTCGGTCATCGATTCGTGTCAACGATCAGGGAAGATGACTGGCCAATCGTTCGGCAATAACCTGGTGCAGGCGTTGCCGGGCCTCTTCGAGAGAAAGTCCGCAAAACCGGCAGCCGGCGGCATTGCGATGCCCACCTCCGCCAAACTCCTTGGCGATATCGGCCACATCGACAGCCCCCTTGGCCCTGAGACTGACCGATACCCGGTTGTCGTCAAGCTCCTTGAGAAAAACCGCCACCCGGACCGAACGAATGGCCCGCGGGAAATCGACAAAGCCTTCGATATCCTGGATCGCGGCGCCGGCGCGGTCCAACATATCATTGGTGACATGAATGCAGGCGATCTGTTCGTCGTCGGACAGATCGAGCGTGCCGAGGACCAATTGCAACAGCTTCAGTCGTCCGGGGCTGAAGTTATCGTAAATCTGGGCGGCTACCTGTTCGGGCTTGACGCCGCGCGCCAGCAGCCGGCCGGCAATCTCCAGCGTCCGGGCACCGGTGCAATCATAGCGGAAAGAGCCGGTATCGGTGACGATCGCCACATAGATGTTAAAAGCACCATCCAGAGAGAATTCCTGTCCGAGAGCGGCAGCGATCTCGTACACCATCTCACCGGTAGAGGAACGCAACGGATCGACCCAACGCAGATGTCCGTAGTTGCGATGGGACCGATGATGATCGACGACCACCAGTGGCTCGCTGTCGAGCAACAGGTGCTTATCCTTGCCGAGTCGTTCATCCTCACCGCAGTCGAGGACGATGGTAACCAGGTCTTTTCTCCCGGCCTGCCGGCGAAAATCTTGTAATGCCTCAAGACTGCAACGGATCCGCTCGCAACCGGGCAAAAAATCGTAGAGATGAGAAACCGGCTGATCGAGGTAGGTAAAGACCGTTTTCCCCATCTCCGACAGCATATCGGCCAGCCCGAGCAAGGAGCCGAGCGCGTCGCCATCCGGATGGATGTGGGTCAACAGGACAAAATGACCCCGGTCTCTGATCAAGCGAAGAATATCTTCAGGAACGACGTTCTCGCTCATTCTTCTCCCTGGCTATCTCTGCCAGTAGTTTTTCCACTTCAGACACTTTTTCCGCTCCCTCATCATACCAGAAGCGCAACTCCGGAGTAAATCTCAGATTGATGGTCCTGGCCAGATGACTGCGCATGAAACCGGCGGCCCGTTCCAACGCCTGGTGCGCCTCATCGACAGTGCAGCCTCCCGGCAGAGTGGTAAAATATATTTTGGCATGTCGCAGGTCATCGGTAACCGTTACCCGGTTGATCTGCACGTCATGCAACCGGGGATCGCTGCTGCGTTGCACCAGCAGCAAGGACAATTCGTTACGGATTGCATCGGCGACCCGGACGGCACGCTTGGGAGGCTGCGAGCGGACCGCCCCGAGTGCCTCGAGTTCCTGTTTTGGATGCCATGGCTTCTTCATTGCGGCACACCGCTAGTCCAGCTTTGCTTCAACCTGCTGCATGACGAATGCCTCAAGCTGATCGCCCACCTTGATATCGTTGAAATGCTCAACACCGATACCGCATTCGTAACCGGCGACGACTTCCTTGGCGTCATCCTTGAACCGGCGCAACGAGCTGATCTTGCCGGTATAGACAACCACCCCGTCACGAACGACGCGCACACCGGCATTTCTCCTGATCGCTCCATCGGTGACGAAGCAGCCGGCGATCTTGCCGACTTTCGGAACGCTGAAGGTATCGCGAATCTCGGCTGTACCGATGACCTCTTCCTCAAACGTCGGATCGAGCATGCCGAGCATCGCCTTGCGGATATCGTCCAAGGCATGATAAATGACGTCATAAGAACGCAGGTCAACGTTTTCCCGACTGGCAAGATCCTTGATCTTGGCGGTCGGCCGGACATTGAACCCTATAATGATGGCATCGGAGGCCGAGGCGAGCAGGATATCGGACTCGGTGATGGTACCGGTCCCCTCATGCAGGACCCGCACCTTGATCGTTTCGGTGGACAATTCCTCGGCAGCCTTGGCAAACGCCTCCAGGGTTCCCTGAACGTCCGCGCGAATGATCACCCGCAGTTCCTGTACGTCTCCCTCGGACATCTTCTCGAACAATTTATCCAGCGAAATCTTGCTGCCGGCCGCCAGTTCGGTCTCGCGCACCTTCATCGAGCGGGCCTGGCTGACGCTCTTGGCCATCTTTTCATCGGTTACCACGATGAACTCGTCGCCGGCCAGCGGAACACCGGACAGTCCCTGGACCTCGACCGGGGCCGACGGTCCGGCCTCCTTGATCGGTCGCCCCTTGTCGTCGCGCATCGCCCGGACCTTGCCGCTGTACTGACCGACAACGAAATAATCGCCGTTGTGCAGCGTCCCGTCCTGAACGAGTACCGTCGCAACCGCGCCGCGTCCCTTGTCCAGTTGCGCCTCGACGACCCGGCCTTTAGCCTTTCGTGATGCGTCTGCCTGCAACTCCAGCATTTCCGCCATCAACTGAATGTTTTCCAGCAATTCATCAATACCGACGTTTTTCTTGGCCGAGGTTTCGCAATAGATGGTCTGTCCACCCCAGTCTTCAGGGATCAAGCCGAAATCGGATAGTTCCCGTTTGACCCGATCCGGGTCGGCATTGTCCTTGTCTATCTTATTGACCGCCACCAGAATCGGCACACCGGCGGCCTGGGCATGATTGATCGCTTCTTTGGTCTGGTCCATGACACCGTCGTCGGCGGCAACCACCAGGATTACCAGGTCGGTGATCTGAGCACCACGGGAACGCATCTCGGTAAAGGCGGCATGTCCGGGCGTATCGACGAAGGTGACGTCACCGGCCTTGGAACGCACGTGATAAGCGCCGATATGCTGGGTAATGCCACCCGCTTCACCTTCGGCGACATCGGTTTTTCTAATGGCATCGAGGATCGAGGTCTTGCCGTGATCAACATGGCCCATAACCGTGACCACCGGCGGCCGCATCTTCGTTTCCCCGCCCTCTTCCTGCGCATCGAGCAATTGGATACCGATCTCCTCGGTAATCCCCTGCTCGACCTCGTAACCGAAATCGGTTGCAATCAATGTCGCCGTCTCGATGTCGACCACCTGATTCATCGTCGCCATGACCCCGAGACCCATCAACTTGGCAATGACCTCGGAAGCCTTGACCTTCATCCGAGCCGCCAGATCGCCAACGGTAATGGTGTCGAAGACGGTGATCTTGCGCTTGCTCGCCTTCATCTCAATGGTCGATGGTGCGATTCGCTTGTCCGCTTTGCGGCCCCGTTTGCCACGCTTGCCGCCACGCTGATAGTCGGCATCGAAATGGGTGAATTTAACGCTTTTCTTGCCCCCTTTGCGGGCCCCTTTACAGCGCCGGTCACGATCATCGTCGTCTGCAGTTCCAGCGGCACGCTTACCCTTTTTCCGGGCCCGTTCCGAGGCCTCAGCGGGCGTTTCCGGCTGAAATTCGACGGCGATTTTCGGTCGACCGGTCTTCGATGCGGTGGAGCGGGCCATCTTTTTCGGCCGGGATCGCTCGGCCGTGTCCGATTCATCAGGAACCGGCAGGTCGATAGAGCCGACCACCCGGGCGATGGTCTTGCGTTCCACTTTTTTCGGCTTTGTCGGCGGCGCCGCAGCTTCCCGGTCATCCGGTTCGCCGGGTTGCGCCGTAGACTCCTCAACCGTTTCGGCCAATGCGCCGTCATCGGTTTCGCTGCTCGGTGCCTCTTCCCGATCCACGTCGGCGGCCGGTTGCACCACCTCCTCGGCCGGCTCGGCGGTCTCGTCTGCCGGAGGCTGCAGCTCCTCATCGACAGCCGGTTGCCGGGTCGACACCTCTTCGGCTTCAGCCTGGACCGCCGTTCGATCGGCATCGCTGTCGTCGGTAACAGCCTGTTCCGCCTGCTCGATCTCGGTCGTTTCTTCCGCGGCCTCTTCCTGCTCGGCTTTCGGGCGCCGGCGAATAATGGTGGCCCGCCTCCTGATAACCGTCGCCCCCTGGGAAGCATCTATTCTCTTTTCGACCAGTTCGGTTTCCGAGTTCTGAAGCATCGTCCGGCGAATCTTCTCAGCGGTATCTTCATCGACTGTCGAACTATGGCCTTTGACGTCGTACCCTTCGGCAATCAACTTATCGGCCAGATCTTTGCCGGTCATCCCGGCTTCTTTCGCCAGTTCGTAAACCCTCACTCTACTCATGCCTCACTCCTGGAAAACCACCTTCTGGGTTCTTCTTCGCTCTACCACAGCATCTCTCACCAGGCAACAGCCCGGACATCATGTCCGGCGAAACAATCGCTGCCATCGTCTGCTGTCTGCGTAAAACCTGTTCCTGCACGTCTCGTTACTGCACGTATAGACACCGCGTCCCGGTCCAGCCTGACGTTCGTCGGCGACCGGACCGTCATCGCGCCAACAATGGCGCAACAGTTCGTCCTTGCCTGCCTTCCTGCGGCAACTGACGCAGGTGCGAATCGGTCGCCGGGTCGCGGACGATCTTATTCCGGCTTGGCCGTGGGCGACTGCTCTTCCTGCTCGTCGGCCGCATCTCCCGCACCGGTTTCAGGCGCCGCGTCTTCCGCTGCGACTTCTCCTGCTGCATCTTCTCCTTCGGCTGCATCGGTCGCATCTTCGGTACCGGCTTCATCGTCGGCTGTGTCTTCAGCTTCAACTTCGCCTGATGCGTCCGGAGGCGGACCGTCGCCGGCTTTGCTCTGACGGTCGGCAGCCTGCGCCTGCTCACGTAACGCTGCCGCAGCCAACTCCTTCTCCTCCTGCTCGGCAGCGGCAGCAAGCGCCTCCTCACCGGCAAGATTGGCCGCCGCCTCGATAAGCTGCGCCGCGTACTCTTCGTCGATGGCCCGGATAATCGTCAATGTTTCCGCCGAAGCACGGGCCAGATCGACGACCGACTTGATCTCTTTGGCCAGCAGTTGATCGGCCAGATTTTCATCGATTCCCGGCACCTGCAGCAATGACTGGTACCCCTCGTCTTCCAGGTTGGCCCAGCGCTGTTCGCTCTTCACATCGATCCGCCAGCCCATCAGCTTCGAGGCCAGGCGGACGTTCTGTCCCTGTCTGCCGATAGCCAGCGACAGCTGGTCGTTGGGTACGACCACGAGCAGCGAGTTGGCGTCCTCGTCAACCATGACCATGCTGACATGGGCCGGCGCCAGTGCATTATAAACATATTTTGCCGGATCGGGGCTCCACGTGACGATATCGATTCGTTCACCCTGCAATTCCTGGACGACGTTCTGCACCCGGCTGCCCTTCATGCCGACGCAGGCGCCGACCGGATCGACATCGGACTCGGATGAACTGACCGCGATCTTGGCCCGAAATCCCGGCTCCCGACTGACCCCCATGATTTTAACGATGCCTTCGGCAATTTCCGGCACCTCGAGTTGGAACAACTTCTCGAGAAATTCATCGGCGGTGCGCGACAGGATCAACTGGGAATCACGGCTGTTCTGGCGAACCTCCAGCAAATAGGCGCGAATCCGGTCGCCCTGCTTGAAGGAGCGTTTCGGTATCTGGTGTTCCTTGGGCAGAATCGCATCGGTTCGCCCGAGGTTGACCACCATGTTGCCGCGCTCGAAGCGCTGGACGATACCACTGACCACTTCACCCTGACGATCCTTGAACATGTCGTATATAACGTCACGCTCGGCATCTTTCATACGGTGAATGATGACCTGTTTGGCGGATTGGGCGGCTATGCGACCGAGTTCGGTAATGTTTTCCATTTTCTCGCCGAGTTCATCACCCAGCTGGACCTCGGGATCGAGCACTTTGGCGGCCTCGAAAGAGATCTCGGTCTGATCGTCCTCGGCAACCTCGACAACACTGCGGAACTGGAACACTTCGACTTCACCCAGCTCCTCGTTGTAGTGCACTTCGATGTCGCGCCTGCTGCCGTACTTCTTTCGGGCGGCGGAGGCTACCGCTTCCTCGATCGCCTCTACCAGAAGCCGTCGGTCGAATCCGCGATCCCTGCTGATCTGGTCAATTATCCGTTTTAAGTCCGATACCATTATCCTACCTCACCATCAGCGCTTCCCATGCCAAGGAACCGGCCGTTGCGGTTGTGCGCCTCTGTCCTAAAACCACCCTAAAGAGTCAGACGGGCCTTGTTGATCTCGTCCCAGGGAACGGTATGCAGCTCCCCGTTTTCGAGTTCAACGATCAGTGTCCCGTCGCCCACCTCTTGCAGCCGACCGATAAAAACCTTCTGGCCGTCTCGCTCCTGCGACAACTTCACGCGTACTTTTTCCCCGATAAACCGTCGGCATTCAGCTAGTGAACGCAGCATCCGTTCCGCCCCCGGCGAGGAAACCTCCAAATGATACTGGTGTTCGATCAGGTCTTCCACGTCGAGAAAATCGCTCACTTCCCGGCTCACCCGGGAACAATCGTCAAGCGACACGCCGCCGACCCGATCGATGGTCAAACGCAGCACCCAGCCTTGGTTCTCCCGGCGGAACTGGACATCATAGAGCTCCATACCCATCGCCGGCAAGAGCGACTCGGCAAACTCACGAACACGGCTGACCACTCCTTCGTTCATCGTCCTTCGATTGTTTCATTTGGCCTGTCACGACACCGCGCTGCCGACTGCTGTCAGCGCCGGGTTGTCCGACTGCCGCACATTGCTGTGCCGGTCATAAAAAAAAAAGCGGGCAAAGCCCACTTTCCTATTCCTGGCAACACACCCTGCGTTCCAGGTATAAGCAACCGTCCCTCGGCTCGTGCCCCAAGTGCAGGCCGTTGTCGATTACTGCCGACGGCTGGTCTTCGGTGTGGAGCGGGCAACGAGGCTCGAACTCGCGACCTCAAGCTTGGGAAGCTCGCGCTCTGCCAACTGAGCTATGCCCGCATCTATCAGACCGTAACGTGACTAAATAACCACACGTTGCCTGACTTGTCAAGATGTTGCACCTAGCAGAATGTTTCGGACGAGCTTCAATGGTCTATATGAAAATCGGCGGGACAGGTTTTAACTTGTCCCCCGCTCACTTTCAAAAACCAACCAGCCTTTCCGACCACGGCGCTGATTTTCATCGTTCGTTGTGATCATCAGTCATGGGGGGCATATAAATACAACAAGCGATGACAATCCGTCTTCCCCGGGCTGGCCGGTCCTGCCGGAGGCTGCATCGCGAAGGCCCGGCGGGCCGGAGAATCAGGCCCGAAGGGCGGCGGACAGGACGTCCGACACCGGCGGTCAGGCCATGGATGGCCTGTCTGCCGGCCTCGGAGGCCAGCCGATCAGGCCGCAGCGCAGCAGCCGGAGGCAGGACCGGC
>JAZBPM010000119.1:0-2673 GCA_036351615.1 Desulfofustis sp. | reverse complement strand
GAGACCGACACCCGATCGACCGCGGTAAACATGCCGTTGCCGGTCTGGAAGGCGACGGTCAGATTCCTGATATCGAGCAATGCCATGGACTGTCCCTCTACGACCGTTTCAATTTCGGATCGAGCGCATCGCGCAGCCCGTCGCCCATCAGGTTGATGGCCAGTACCGTCAGCAGAATGGCACAGCCGGGCAGAGTCACCACCCACCAGGCCCGCAGAATAAATTCCCGGGCCTCGGCCAGCATGGTCCCCCATTCCGGCGTCGGTGGTTGGGCACCCATGCCGAGGAAACCGAGCGCCGCCGCATCGAGGATGGCGGTCGAGAAACTGAGGGCGGCCTGGACGATCAACGGTGCCATGCAGTTCGGCAGAATTGTCACGAACATCAGCCGCAGCCGGCGCACCCCGATGACCCGGGCGGCGGTTACATAATCCTTGCTCATCTCACCCATCACGGCGGCCCGGGTCAGACGGACGTAATGCGGCTGCTGAACAATGGCGATGGCAATCATCGCATTAATCAGACTGGGTCCGAGAATGGCAACCAGTACCAGGGCCAGCAGCAGGCTGGGAAAGGCCAGGATGATATCCATCAAGCGCATGATCGCGGTATCGATCCGACCGCGGAAAAAACCGGCGACCAGGCCGAGCACCACCCCGACCACCAGCGCGATCGACACGACTACGCAGCCGATGAACAGGGAGAAACGGGCACCGTAGATCAGGCGTGACAACATATCCCGGCCGACCGCATCGGTACCGAGAGGGAACTCAAGCGAACCGCCGTCCTGCCAGAACGGCGGCCGGAGAAAGGCCTCCCGGTATTGTTCGTTGGGCAGGTGCGGGGCGATGAAATCGGCAAAGAGAGCGATGATGATGATGGCCACGAAAAAGCAGAGACCGATCACCGCACCGCGATTTTCGCTGAAATAGGCCCAGAACTCCCGCATCAGAGCCATTCGGCCGACGGGCCGGAAATCGACAACCTGTTGAGCTGCGCCGTCCGGCATGATTACTCCGTATGTCTGATACGCGGGTTGATCAGCGCGTAGAGCAGATCAACCAGCAGATTGACGATCATGACGATGGCCGCGATCAGCAGCAGCCCACCCTGCACGGACGGATAATCGCGGCGAAAGATCGAGTCGACCATCCACTTGCCGATACCCGGCCAGGAAAAGATGGTCTCGGTCAGGATGGCTCCGGCAAACAACACGCCGACCTGCAGACCGACGACGGTGATCACCGGGATCAAGGCGTTGCGCAAGGCATGCAGACCGGTAACACGAATCGGGGACAACCCTTTGGCCCGCGCAGTACGGATATAATCCTCACCGAGCACTTCGAGCATCGCCGAACGGGTCTGCCGGGCGATGACCGCCAGCGGGATGGTCGCCAGCACCACGGTCGGCAGGATCAGGTGCCTGATCGCCGACCAGAAAGCCCCGTCCTGGCCGGACAACAGGCTGTCGATAAGCATCAGGCCGGTGACCGGTTCGAAATAATAGAGCAGCGAGATCCGGCCCGAGACCGGCGTCCAGCCAAGGATCCCGGAAAAAAAGATGATCAGCAGCAGTCCCCACCAGAAGATCGGCATCGAATAACCGGTCAGCGCGCCGGTCATCACCGTGTGATCGAAAAACGACCCCCGTTTGACCGCGGCGATCATGCCGGCCGGCAGGCCGAGCAATACAGCGAGGATAATGGCGCACAGCGACAATTCGACGGTTGCCGGGAAAAGGGTCATGAACTCCTCGAGGACCGGTTTCCTGGTAATGATCGATGTACCGAAATCACCGTGGGCCAGTTGCTTGAGATACAGACCGTATTGGACCAGGATCGGCTTGTCGAAACCGAATTCGGCCATCATCCGGGCGTGACGCTCCTCGGTCATGCCCCGCTCGCCGGCCATCAGCAGCACTGGGTCACCGGGCAGCAACCGAATAAAGATGAAGGCAACGAGCGTCACCCCGAGAAAGGTCGGGATGATGACGCCGATTTTTTTCAGGATATAAGTGAGCATCAGCCCCCGTAACTCCTGGCAATGAGGTCGATCGGCACGACAGAGGCCGGGCCGCCATGGCCCGGCCTTGTGTCCGTTTCAGACAGGACTACTTGAGATCAACGCCGTAGAATATATGGCCGCCGAACGGGTCGATGCGGAAGTCAACAACTTCCTTGCGAACCGGCTTGAAGACCACCGAGTGGGCAATGGTCGCCCACGGCGCCTGCTCTTTGAAAACCACCTGGGCCTCTTGATAGAGCCTGGTCCGCTCGTCGACGTCGGAGACGATTTTGGCCTTCTGGATCAGATCTTCGAACGGCTGATAACACCACTGGGCCCGGTTGGCCTTGCCAACGCCGTCACAGCCGAGCAACACGGCCAGGAAGTTATCCGGATCACCGTTATCCCCGGTCCAACCGAGCAGGATGGCGCCGTCACGGTCCAGGTCTGTGGACCGCTTGAGGTATTCGCCCCACTCGTAGGAAACGATTTCCGCCTCGACGCCGACCTTGGCGAAGTCGGACTGGATCAACTCGGCCATCCGGCGGGCATTCGGGTTGTACGGGCGCTGAACCGGCATCGCCCAGATTTTCATCTTCAGGCCGGTGACGCCCTCGGCCTCGAGCATGGCCTTGGCTTTCTCCGGATCGTAGGGATCGTCCTGCACGG
>JAZBPM010000118.1:0-7363 GCA_036351615.1 Desulfofustis sp. | reverse complement strand
CTCGAAGCGGAATTGAGCAGGGAACCGCAGAAAGGGTTCATCGTCGGGGTCGGAGCCAACGAGACCGATGGCGTATTGTTGCCGATCGCCACCAGCCTCACCTATAGCCTGACCGCCGAGAAGGTCTTGGTTACCGGCGCTGTTTCCGGGTCGGGGGATAGTTCGGCCCAGATGGAGATGGCGGTACAGATGACCCAGCAGTCGGCCCAGGAGGCGCTGACCCTGGTGAAAAACTACTTCCAGGCCCTGCTTCCGGAAATCAGTACGGCCCGTCTGCTCGGCAGTTTTCTCGGCAATATGACCATCCACCATCAATTGCTGTCGGCATCCTATAATGTCGGAGGGCCGTCGGCCGGTTACGCGCTGGCCCTCAATACCCTGTCGGCCCTGCTGCACATTCCGATCTACCATGATTTCGGGATTACCGGAGCGCCGTGGACCAAGGGGGTCACCAAGGATGAAATCGGTGGTTCGGTCATTATCGGCGGACACAAGAAAAAGACCGAGAAGGTGCTGCAATATCTGCGTCGTATGTATATGCCGCAGCAGAATTACAAGAGTCTCGAGCAGGATTTCCTGATAAACTATTGGAGTCAAGACAAAGATGTCCTCGGGGTGACCAATTTCGGCGATCTGGTGCCCGAGACGATCTGGCTCGGAGAGCAGTACGAAAAGACCCTGCTTGAGCTGATTGCCCTGCGTATCTCCTATAAACTCAGAAAATATGGGAACAGCGAGATCGACGAGAAGGCTGGAGAAGATATCATCAGGCTCAAATCGTTATTGCGCCAGCAGGCTGAACAGGAGATCGTCTGGAAACTGCAGGCCATCAAAAACTACATGAGCAACCCGGAGCGTGATCCGCTGATATCACTGGAGTCGATTTTTCGTCAGGAAGAACGAGTGGTGGTCAAGATGAGGCGAACGATGTACGACTTTTTGGAACCGATCAACGAGCGCTGGGCGAAGTGGCGCTCCAACCGGTCATAGCCGCTACGGGGCTCACACCGCGGGAAGCGCCCAATGCAAGGGAGAAAGGCGCTTCCCGCAGTGTGTATGGCAGCTCCATCTCAACAATCGGCGGGACAAGCTGTTAATATGACCTTCAGCTCCGGCCGTCTGGCCCGCTTCCGACGGGGCATCACCAATCGATGATCTGGCCAACCTCCTCCACTCGATTCGTCACCGGCACGATTGGTTTCCCGCGGTAGGCTTCGACACTGTGTCGCACAGCCGGTTGGGCACCTATTGTCTTCGTCTGATGCTCGTTGATTGGTGGCCCGGCGGTGACCAGGCGAGAGGTCAGCGGAGCGGTCATGGCGGCGCTGGACAGCAGCGCAGTGGCCGCGCAGAGTTGCTCAAACGCAGCTTGAGCCGTGCGTTTGCCGGAGATGTGCGGCCGAGTGGCAGGGTGCTCTGCAAGGCTGCTTAAATGGGGGCGTTTCATGGACGTCTCCTTCCGTTGCAACGCTGGCACACGCACTGAGCGTGGCATTAATAAAGCCTTGTTTACTATAGCTTTTGCGTCGGCCGGAAAGAATCGGCAAAGAGCCTTTTGTTTTGTAGGGAGGGCGGTGACGGCAGTGTAGGCGGTCGGGCTAGCCGGCCGTAAGGCGATGCCTTACAGAAAACGGCAGCGACCGGGGGGGTGCCTGTTCGGGCGAATGACCTGTGGTGCACTCACTATTCAGCTTTTCCGAAATGTTCATTTTCGTTCCACAGCACGGCGCGTCGGGTCAGCTCTGTCGCTGTCTTGATGCAGAGTTTCTGTTTGATACGATCCCGATACGTGCCGATGGTCTTGATTCCGAGTTTCATTCGTTCGGCAATTTCCCGCGTCGAGAGTCCGGAGCCGATCAACCGGAAAACTTCCAATTCCCGGTCGGTCAGGATTTCGATGGTCGGGGCGCCCTGAGCATGGGGATTGATCTGGAATTTGTCGAGGAGCAGGGCCATCATCGTGTGACTGACATGGATTTTGCCTTCGAGTATATTGCGAATCGCCAGTACTACCGATTCGGACGCCTCCTTTTTCATGACATAGCCGCGAGCACCGGCGCGAATGGCCCGTTCGGCCCAGACCGATTCGTCGTGCAGCGACAGGACGAGGATTGGCATGCCGTGGTATTCAGCAGTGATTTCCTTGACCAGGTCCAGGCCGTTTTCCTCGGCCAGCGATATGTCGATGATCGCCAGGTCCGGGTGTTGTTCCCGGAGCGCTTGGCGGGCGCTGGCAAAATCTTCGGCGACGGCACAGACCAAGAAATCCTCTTCCTGGTTCAGCAATTCCTTCATGCCCATCTGAAAAATGGGATGATCATCGACAATCAGTATTCTGGTCATCAGTGCGCGATCTCTTTGGCTACGGAAACGATTGTTCCCATCCGGGCGGATTGAAACGTCAGCGTCGCGCCAATTGCCTTGGCGCGATATTCCATGGTGTGCAGCCCCATGCCCTTTCTTGTCGATAATGTATCAAAACCGGTGCCGTTGTCGATGATTTTAATCGACAGCAGGTTGGCCTCGGTGTGCATGGTTATGCCGATATTGTCAGGCCGGCCGTGTTTGGCAGCGTTGAAGGCGGCCTCGCGGATGATGTAGTAGATGTGCGTGGCGATGGTATTATCGCTGTATTCGGTTGTGCAATTGAAAGAGAGCTCACAGCTGATGCCGAACAGGGTCTCGATTTCCACGGCAAGCTCCTCAATGGCCGCCTCGAGTCCGTTTTCAATGATATGCACGGGATACAGGCCGCGCGCCAGACGCCGTGTTTTTTCGGTAGCATCGACGATCAACTGCCGGATCGACTCGAGTTGATCGTCCCGGATCGACTTCTCTTTTTCCAAAGTGCGTTTCAGCGCCTTGACGAGCAGCTCTACGCCGCTGAGATGCGAGCCGAGATCGTCGTGGAGCAAACGGCCGATGTTGCTTCGTTCCGCTTCCCGAACGGCGATGACTCGTCGCTCAAGTCGGGCCATTTTCTTTTCCGACCGGGTTTTCAGGATATGCAGCCACATTCCTTCGAGTACCATGGTCATCTGTCTGATATCGGCGTTGTCATAGGAGTCCTGGTTGTTGCAGACGCCGGCTACAAGTACGATTACGCCGCTGTTGTAGATAGGTACGTCGAGATGGCGCCGGACCTCCCCCTGGTATGGATAGAGAACCTCCCGTCCGGTTTTGCTACAGTCGTTGCAAATCACTGCGGTCTTGCGATGCACCGCGGCACCGGGTAGGCCGGCCTTTTCGACACTACTGGAGAGATGGCGCTTATTGCCGTAATATACTTTGGTGCCGTCCGCCCAACGATGTGAAATGATCGTGATATGACGTTGGGGCCTGTTGACCAGGGCCAGATAGCCTTGTTCGGAGCGGGTCACCTGGACGATGCGCTGCAAGGTGAACTCATACTTGTCTTTCAGCGAGAAACTCTCCATCATGCCGAGTCGCAGCAAGGTGTCGAGCCGCAACTCATCGCGATGGAGCAGCCGTTCCTTCTGGATGCGATCATCGACCATGCGGTTGGCGAGAACGGAGAGATCCTCGAATTCGCTGAAGGCCAGGTCATCTTTTTCGATCTTGACTTTGGCGTCCGCCGCCCGGCGGAAAAAGTCGGTGAACAGGCTGAATCCCTGTTTGATCTTGATCGTATAGTAAAGCGCCACCAGCAGCAGCAGAGCGACGGCGACGGTGAATAGGACCAGGAAGGTCGAAACATTCTTGAAGGCGATGCGACGATAGGTCAACGTGGCGTTGGTAATCAGTTCCTCCATTTCGTTCATGTGCATGCTGGTAGCGATGGTCCATCCCCATTCCTGGAAAGGACCGACGAAACAGAGTTTTTGCGGAATAGGCTGGCTGTCGGGGGCGCCGTCGTGGAAGATGACGTAACGCTGATCAGGCGGTGACTGGCTGGCCTGCCAGATCATCTCGCCGTATTGCTCACCGGCGGCATTGGTCAGGCTGCGAATGGAACGGCCGACGAATTGCTGGTTCTGGTGGGAGATGATCGTGCCGTCGAAGCGAAAAACGAAGACTTCACCGCCCTGCCCGAATTTCATCTGGCTGATCCTGGCCAACACATTGGCCTGGTTGAGATTTTCCATGTCGTTACTGTAGATGCCGGCACCGATGAACCAGTTGAGCGGCTGGAAATATTTGACGAAACAGATCTTGGAGTAGACCTGGTTGCCAAAAGAAGGCTTAATCAGGTTGTAGCGATAGATGCCGGCCTCTTTTTGCGTGACGATCTCGATAATGTCGTTGATCACCGCCGACGGCTGGCGATCGAGCGCCTGCAGGCTTCGTTTTCCTTCATAGAATGGTTCATCGGCAAACAGGTCGATGATACCGGTATCGGTCTGTCCGGCGAAATAGTAGCCTCGTTCGTCATACCAGCGCACCGGCCGGAGAACCTCGGCGATCATCGAGCGGATCTCGGCGACACTCTGTTCGTCCTTGTACATAGAGTAGAGGTGGGAGGCGATGGTGTAGGCGGATTGTACCCGGTTGCGGATATCCTCTTCGACGGTAATATTGGCCTGGTTTCGAGTAAAATCGATGAAATCGACCACGGTATCATACTCTTCCTTGACCCGGTCGCGATATTGCTGTTCGTATGTGGTACGGATGTTGTCGATACTCTCCTGCAGGGCCTGATATTCGTTGATGGCCCAAAAGATACCGATGAAGACGGCCAAGGCGACGACGACCACAAGCGAGGCGTAAAAAGGTGCCGCCGACAGTGATACCTTGTGTGACTTCAGCCGTTGCAGAGCTTGTTTTATGGCCGATCCCGCCATTACTGGCCCTCATCTTGACGGATTGGCAGCAGTCCGCTCATGGCTGTACCGGCATTTCCAGCTTGACGATATTGGGGAAAATAGTGGTCAAGAAGATCGAATCCATGCCCTGATGATCGTCGGGACCGAACTGCAGAACAATGCCGCCGAGATCGAAACCGCCCACCTCCTGCATCGTGGTGATGAATTTTTCTCTGGTCAACTCTCCTGGGACGGCGGTGGCGATCTGGGCAAAGAGCTTGCCGGCGATATAGCCTTCGAGGCTGATGAAGCTGATCGGCGCGTCGTGCTGGTAAATCATCATCGATTCACGGTATTCCCTGATCAGGGCAATGTCGTTGTTCAGTGGGTGAGGCACGACCTGGGAGACGATAACATTCTGGCCGTAAGCGCCGAGGGCTTTTTTCAGGCTCTCGGTACCGACGAAGGAGATATTGCAGAAAGGGACATCTTTTTTCAGTTTGATCTTGCTCAGCTTGATGAATTCAGCACAGGCCGGATAGGCGCCGACCATAACCACGGCTTGCGGATCGGCCTGGTAGATTTCGCGGATGCCGCCCATGACCGCCAGCGTGTTGCGCTCATAGGAGCCTTTGGCAACCAGCTGCATGCCGCGTCGGGCCAGTGCCAGTTCGATGCCTTCCAGGCCGGTCAGCCCGTAGCTGTCGTTCTGATAGAAACAGGCGATGCGCTGCAGGTGGTGATGATCGACCAGGTAGGCGGCAATGGTTTCCATCTCCTGGTAATAACTGGCCCGGACATTGATGATGTAACGCCGGAACGGCTTCCGCAGCAATTCGGCACCGGTGAACGGCGCGAAAAACGGGATCCGGTATTCTTCAACGATCGGGATGACGGCTTTCGAGGTTGGCGTTCCCACCTCGCCGATGAGCAGGAACACATTGTCTTCGGTGATCAGCCGGAGCGTGTTGCGCACGGCCTTGTCCGGCTCGTAGCCGTCGTCGAGACTGATCAGATGGATGTCGCGCCCCTTGACCCCACCCCGTTCATTGATGTAGGCAAACGCAGCGAGCAGTCCGGCACGCATTTCCAGACCGTGGTTCTGGGTTGGTCCGCTCAATGCGCAGGATTGCCCGAGAACGATGGAAGAAAGCTGGTTTGCCGCAACGATAGGACCGGTGCGAGCCAAGGCGGCGGTCAGAATGATCAGAGCGATAAGCAGACGTAACATGATACCGGGTTGGCGATGTTCGGAACGCAGTTTATGCACAGATCCAGTTGGTCTTCGTTTGCCGGCGCAGGGCCGGTAGCGGATGGTGGGACCCGTGACGGCTACCAAGGTCGACGATGCTTGTCCATTGTGCACGAAACTGTTAAAAAAAGCTAAAAAAAAGCGTTTCTCCGCGGCGGGGCGTCGATAGGCGGTCGGCCATAGCCGAGATGGTGTGTGTCGATGAACCTCCTGCCCGATACCATGTTGTCGATTTACTGCCTGAAGGGCCGGGTCTCCGATCGGCAGACGTTTCCGTCGGGATTTCTTGGCAATTGGCAGGAGGAAGATCACTCGTTCTTGTTTTTCCGGGAACCGCAGCCGGATTTTGTCGCCAACCTGCTTCATGAAGATGAAGCGCTGACGCTGGTCGACTCCTATTGTATGAGCTATCGGCAGTGGCAGGGTACCACTGTCGAGCCGCTCAGGATCGGCCGCTTTCTCGTTACCCCCCCGTGGCTCAAGGCCGTGGCCGGGCCGAATGAATATCGGTTGGTCCTTGATCCCGGCCTCGTCTTTGGCAACGGTACTCACCCGACCACCTGTGCCTGTCTGGCGGCCATGGAAATTGCCTGCCTGGCCGGGTCTGTCAACCGTCTGCTCGATCTCGGCACCGGTAGCGGACTGCTCGCCCTGGCTGGTGTGAAGCTTGGGTGCCGGAAGGTGGTGGCGGTCGATGTAAACCTGCTGGCCGCACGAACCGCCCACCGGAATGTCACACTCAACGGCGCGCAAGACCGGGTCTTTGTTATCAATGGTCGGGCCGAGGAATGGTGCGGCGTGGCGGCCGACCTGCTGGTGGCCAATATCGAATATCCGGTCCTGCGCGATATCATCACCGGCGACGAATTTCTGGAACAGAAATGGTTCGTGCTCTCGGGACTGCAGACCCGGGAAGCTGAGAAGATTCGAGCGCTGCTCGAGAAGTTGCCGGTGGTCGTTCTCAGACACTGGCACACCGGTCGCCTGTGGCATACCGTGCTCGGCTGCGTCAGGTGATGTCGAACGGGCGGAACCCTTTTATATGAAAATCAGTTCCACAGGCTGAACTTCCCGGGCTGGTTGGTTCTCTCGGAGGCTGCATCGCGTAGGCCCGGCGGGGCGGAGAATCAGGCCCGAAGGGTGGCGGACAGGACGTCCGCCACCGGCGGCCAGGCCATGGATGGCCTGTCTGCCGGCCCCGGAGTCCGGCCGATCAGGCCGCAGCGCAGCAGCCGGAGAGAGGATCAACCAGCCCATCCCGCCACGGCGCTGATTTTAATCGTTCGTTGTGACGTCCCATCATGGGCGTTATTTTGCGAAGCTCAGGAAGATGCGTTACTTTTTTTAG
>JAZBPM010000117.1:0-4628 GCA_036351615.1 Desulfofustis sp. | reverse complement strand
TTCTACGACCATGTCCGTCAGGCCTTGAAAGACGAACCAAGATGACGCTGCGGATAAAACTCTTTCTTATCGCCATCACCCCCTTCATCATTCTCGGGGTAGGCTTTTTCGCCAGTGTGCAAAAAGTCGTCAAGAGTTACGAGGACACACTGGCGGCCAGTAACCTCACCAGCCTGGAGCGAACCGAAACCCGGCTGCAAAGTCTGGTGAACCAACTGGCCACCACGGCAATCAACCTTTCTCGGCCTATTGAAATTCAAAACGCCCTGGCAGGTGCCGACAACGAAGTCTTGTTCAATTGGGGTGCGTCTTTTATCGGACCGGCGGATACCATCACATTCATCGACAGCGCCGGTCTCGTTATAGCGCGGGCGCCGGATGAATTCGCTTTCGGTGACACTCTGGCCGATACGCCGGTTTTTACCGTAGCCCTCCAATCCGGCAGCTATCGAGGAATAACGATGCTAGACGGGATGCTTCAGGTTGTTGCGGCCCGACGGATCGATAAATACGACGATATGTCCCTCGGTGTCGTCTGCATCGGCAAGACGCTCACCCCCCAATTGTTGAAGCACTTGACCCAGGACGACTCGATCGCCCTCCGCTACGACGAACCCGGCCATCTCATCGCCGTCGATGACGACGGACGCGCCTCATATCGACAAACCGTCCTGGATATCTCCAACAGCGATTTGGCGACACGCGGCAGCTTCCACGTCGCCTTCCTGGAAAACACAAGCTATCGCGATCTCCTGCGGTTGAAACGATCCATTGTCTTGATCGGATCGATCACTGCCGGCATTACCCTGATAGTATTGCTGTTGATTCTGCACCGGCAATTCGCTCCCTACGATATCATCACCCAGGCAATTCTCGACTACGCCAGCGGCACGGTCGATCTTGACCATCTGCGTCAGAGACTTGCTCGGGTCAACAGCAAACCGTCCAGTGAGGTCAGGCAAATCCATACGGCACTGGTTAAACTGCTCGATACCATCTCGCAAAACTTTCAGCACCTTGAAGAGTATGCCGACCGCTTGCAGGAACTCGCTATTCGGGATGCCTTGACCCAACTCTACAATCGTCGTTTCATGGACAGCACTCTGGCTTCGGAGATAAAACGATCGACCCGCTACGGCTATCCCCTGTCCATTCTGTTGCTCGACATCGATCATTTTAAAGAAGTCAACGATCGTCATGGCCATCATGTCGGTGACGAGGTACTCCAGCAGATGGCTCGACTGTTGCAGCACAACAGTCGCGAGAGTGACATAATCGCACGGTGGGGGGGCGAAGAGCTGCTCATAGCCTGCCCCGGTATCGCGCTGCAGGAAGCAGCCCAATACGCGGAAAAATTACGAACAATGATTGAAGAGCACCGTTTCGCCGGCCCTATCAGCACGACTGCAAGTTTCGGCGTCGCTCAATACGAACAGGGAGAAGGCGTGGACACCTTGCTGATACGGGTGGACAACAATCTTTATCAGGCCAAACGGGCAGGCAGGAATGTTGTCGTTGCGGAGGGCGGCAGCAAAAAGCGGAACTATTGAGGAAATCGCCTGATGGGCAAGCACCGGGCTTACCCATCAGGCTTTCTGGAGCAGTTTACAACAGGCTGGCGATAGCTTCACGCTCGCCGACCAGTTCGGCCTCGGTTTTGGCCATCATATCACGGCTGAACTCACTGATTTCGAGTCCCTCGACGATCTTCCACTGACCGTTTTCGCAGGTAATCGGGAAGGAATACATGATGTTCTCATCGATTCCGTAAGGATTGCCGGCGGCAAAAACCCCCATGCTCACCCACTTGCCGTTGCTGCCAAGGGCCCAATCCCGCATGTGATCAACTGCGGAACAGGCCGCGGAAGCAGCACTCGATGCGCCCCGGGCCTTGATGATAGCCGCCCCGCGCTGCTGCACGGTGGGGATGAACGTGTCCACATACCAGTCGTTATCAACCACCGACGTCACAGCTTTACCGTCAACGGTGGCGTAGCTGATATCGGGATACTGAGTCGCCGAATGGTTGCCCCAGACCACCACCTTCTCGACCTTGGTGGTATGACTGCCAGCCTTTTCAGCAATTTGTGACATGGCCCGATTATGGTCGAGCCGCATCATCGAAGTGATATTTTTCGGATTGAGGTTCGGCGCATTTTTCAAGGTGATCAAGGCATTGGTGTTGGCCGGGTTGCCGACGATCAGCACCTTGACGTCTTTTGATGCATGATCGTTGAGAGCCTTGCCTTGGACGGAGAAAATTTTGGCATTCGCCTCAAGCAGGTCGGAACGCTCCATACCCGGTCCCCGTGGGCGAGCACCAACCAGGAACGCATAATCGACATCCTTGAAGGCAACGTTCGGGTCGTCACTGGCGACGATTCCGGCTACCAGCGGGTAAGCACAATCGTTAAGTTCCATAACAACGCCGTTGAGCGCGCCCATCGCCGGCGGTATTTCAAGCAGCTGCAGGATTACCGGCTGATCAGGTCCAAGCATATCGCCGTGGGCTACTCGGAAAATCAGGGAATAGGCGATTTGACCGGCAGCTCCGGTAACTGCTACACGTACTGGTGCTTTCATCTTCATCCTCCTCGATAACGTTTATTCGTTCGCATTGAGCCTCTTTCCGCATCGTGCCGGTATCGTCCAGTCGGTTACCCCGCCGGGAGATGTGGACAAGAAAGCCATATATCTGTTGTGGTTTTACCAGCTTGCCGAACGGTGGCACAAGCCTGCTAAATACCAATCAGCTCATTTGTAACCAATTGGAAACACGGAGGCAAAAATCGGTATCTGGAAAATCCCTCGCTATCTTAGTCCATCAACAAGCGGAAAGCAAGGGCAACCAACTGGTATTACCAGACACCAACTACACCTATCCAGACAACGCCCTCCCCCGATCAGACCTTCTCATCGGTCGCCCGCTGAGAAGGCAGGGATCATTAGAAATCTTCGAGTCGCCGTCCTCTCTCGATAATCTGGCCGACTTCTCGACAACCGTTCTGCACGGTTCTGGCCATCAACACAACGTGATCAACCACCGGATCATCCGCATCGAGCACCGCGTCCGCCTGATCCAGCAACTCCTGGCTGGCGTGCAACAAGAGTTGCAACCGTTCCTGCAATTGCTTTCTCTGTTCATGTTTGCGCTTTTCTTCCCTGAGCAGCGGCATGATTCGTTCGATCGACGATTCGACCAGCGTATCGCGAGGAGTCTGAAACCGTTTCGAGACCCGCTCGAGACTTTCCAGGGTCCGCCGGGAAATGACATAGGTCTTCGCTACCCGATCGTCCGTCGTACCATCACTCTGCACCGCATCACGTGCCAACGCGTGGAGGGCCTGAGTATCGTCGACCAGATGATCGACTATGGATTTTTGTTTAATCCCCAACTGCCCGGCCAGCAGGCTCAAGGCGTCAATACAACGGGGCGACAGCTTAAAGGTGGTTCGTACTGACTGCCGCCCCTTCAGGTCGGCACCATACGTCTGGGAAACCAGCATCACATCGACCATTTCTCGTTCATCTTCCATGCCTGCATCCACGTATGAGCAAAGTAATTATTACCATATCGGCTCGGCAACTATCGATAACAACACGATTGCGCACGAACCACGGTGTCATCATACCAGGTTCCCAAAAACGATAAAACGAAAAAGAAAGTGAGCATTCACGAGCGATTGGGCTCTTGTTTTTACTTTACAAGCGATTCCATTCCTGGTCTGCTGAAAGGGGTCTGCTCCATGGGGAACACGATGGAGCGGAACAAATCAGGCCTATATCGCACATATCTCAGCCCGGGCATTGTATGAAACGACTTTTTCTCCATGGCCTTGACTCCTCCGGATTCGGTACCAAAGGGAAATTTTTCGCCGAGACCTACCCGGACGTGTTGCGTCCCGACTTCGACGGTTCACTCACGGAACGGATGGAACGGTTGCGTGCCATTGTTGCCGATTTTCAGGATCTGATCATCGTCGGCTCAAGCTTCGGCGGCCTGATGGCAACCTGTCTGGCCGTTGAACGGCCTGAGTTGGTCAAACGCTTGATACTGCTGGCGCCGGCCCTTAACTTCAAAGAATATCAGCCGCCATCAACCAAATTGGCAACACAGGCCATTCTCATCATCGGCCATCACGATACGGTCACACCTCCGGATATCGTCGTTCCGGCCGCCAAGGACACCTTCGCCCGACTGGAGACGGTCATGGTCGATGACGATCACCTGCTCCATGATTCGTTTCGGCAACTGGACTGGAATACCCTGCTTACCTGACTAACGGTTTTTCGCCCCATCCGGAAAGACGGAAACAAGCAAGCCTGTCGATGTTGCTCAGGCAAGCAACATCGAGTCGTTAGCCAACGCTTCTCCCTGGATAAGATAAAACTGCTCGAGGAGATCCTCGACACCCAGTCGGCGCTTCTCCTCCCCGCCGACATCGAGAATGATCCGGCCCTGGTGCATCATGATCAATCGATTGCCCAGCATCAGCGCGTGCCGCATGTTATGGGTGATCATCAGCGAGGTCAGCTCCTGATCGACGATGATCTCGCGGGTCAACTCCAGGATCTGGCGCGCCGTTTTCGGATCGAGAGCGGCGATATGTTCGTCGAGTAGCAGCACT
>JAZBPM010000116.1:0-3847 GCA_036351615.1 Desulfofustis sp. | reverse complement strand
CTGATAAACGCCCGAACCAGCTGCTCCATATCCCGCGTACTGAGTTTTGCCGGATCGGCCTTGATGCCGCCTTTGGCACCGCCGGCCGGAATCGCCGCCGCACAATGCTTGACGGTCATGAACAGGCCCAGGGCCTTGATCTCGTCAAGAGACAGATCGGGGCGAATCCTGGTGCCGTTGCGAAACGGCCCGAGCGCATCACAATAGTGGACGCGGTACGCCGGGAAGACCTGGAAGCTCCCGTCTTCGAGCTTGAGCGGAATGCGGAATTGTTGAATCCGCTTCGGTTCCTGAAGAATCTCGAGCACCCGGGGGTTGATGTCCCCAAGCTGCCCGGCGCGATTGAGCGTCTGTATCGCGACTTGAAACACGTTATCCATGACACAATCCTATTTCTCAATGAACGACGGCGGCCCAGGGAGCCGTCGTCAATCTTCCTGGATCTCAGACCGGCAGCACCAGGTCCGCAGCCCCTCTCGCCGACGTTTTCAGATCAGGCGCATGGCGAGCCATAATCTCCTGGATAACCGCAGCGATTTTCACTTTCTCCCTGATCAGATTGGCGTGGAACTCTTCGGTAACCCACGGTTTGTAAATGTCTCCCTCCGAAGTCCCCGGCTCGATCTTGAAGTAGACCGGTGACGCCACCCTGGCAATCTCCGGCGTCTCGTAGACCCGGTACATGCCGCCGAACTCGTCAACGATGATGATGTAGACATCAAGTGGAATAGTTACCGCGGAACGAATACTGGAGAGGATCGGCAGCGAGACATCTGAGATCGGGTTCATCGAATTGACGCCCATCTGCTCGATGACCTTGGCCCCAGCGGCACTGCAATAGCCGCCGAATACCGAAAACTTGAAAATGGTCTCGGCGGGGATCAAGCCTTCCTGCCGCATCTTGTTGAGCAGGAACAGCACTCCTTCGTCGTAGACCAGGAACCCACGAAAACCCGCCTCGATATTACGCATGATATCGGCGATATGATACGAGATACTGTCCGATCCGCGCAGGCGAAAGCCCTGCATGGCACCTTCCTTGTTGGACATTTCCTTGGAGCCGGTGTCCCAGGCCTTCCGGTGGCCGACGGTCATCACGACTTCGATTTGCTCGTCACGGGCCATCTGGGCCATCGCCCGCAACTCCGCCATGTCGCAATAGGTGGACCCGCCCACCGTGGCAATGGCGCGGTGGACGACGACATCACGTTTCCGGGCCTCGGCGATCATCGCTTCCATGGTTGAGGCGCGCTCGACACCGGCAATCTCGATTCGCCACCGGGCGCCGTCGGCAAATCCTTTTGTCGACGTGGCGAGATCATAGCCATCCCGCCCCGGAATCCCCTGCTTTTCCATAAAATCTCGAATCGTGCTCAGTATCTCAGACATGATGTTCTCCTTGTAATCGCAATAAAATATTCGGCCAGCCAGACGGATTGCCCTCTTGCGGCGACCGACTTCAGGAACCGGCGGTGCTATTTGTTCAGCAGCTCATGCAGTTTGGCCAGTTCTCCATCAATCATCTTGTAGGTGTGCTCATCGGCCGGAAAGGCTTTGCTTCGGGCATCGGCAACGTATTGTTTGAAGGCCTCGACGGTCTTGCCGCCAAGGTTCTCGTACTTTTTGACAAATTTCGGGGTAAAGGCCTGGAAGATGCCGAGCACGTCGCTGCAGATCATCAACTGACCATCGGCATCGACCCCGGCGCCGATGCTGTAGACCGGAATGGCCAAGCGATCGCGCATGATCTTGCAGACCTCAGGGGGAACCGCCTCGACCAGCAGCGCAAAGGCTCCCGCCTCCTCGATCGCCAGTGCATCCTCGATTAACTCCTTGGCGGCAGCGGCATGACGCCCCTGCGCCTTAAAACCGCCCTGCTGACCGGAACTCTGCGGCGTCAGGCCGATGTGTCCCATCACCAGCATACCGCCGTCGGCAATGGCCCGAATTTGCGGACAGACTCGTTTCCCGCCTTCGAGTTTGATGGCATCGACGGCCGCCTCCTTGTGAAACCGCCCGGCATTACGGACCGCTTCCTCGACGCTCACCTGATAGGAAAGAAACGGCATATCGCCGATGATAAACGTGTTCGGGGCCCCCCGGCGTACCCCTTCGCAATGATAGATGCACTGATCCATGGTCACCGGCACGGTACCGCTGTAACCGTAGATGCACATCCCGAGAGAATCGCCGACCAGGATCATGTCCATGCCGGCCTCTTCGGCAAAAGATGCCGTCCAGTAATCATAGGCCGTAATCCAGACTGCCGGCTGACCGTCCGCCTTCATTTTATCCAACTGGATACGGGTCAATTTTTGTTTACCCATTGTCTTCTCCTTTTGTTGTAGAAACGTAATCCCAGGTGCGCATCAGCTCAGCCGTCGCTCGGGCGTCCCGATCTGCCGGGACAGGCGGTGGCACACTGACAGCAATTGCTCCTTGATTTCCTGCATCTTCTGATCGGTCATGCGATGTTTCGGACCGGAAACGCTCAGCGCGTAGACCGGACGACCGGTGTGATCGAAAACCGGGGCCGCGATGCACCTGAGCCCCAGACTCAACTCTTCGTCATCAACGGCATAGCCGCACTGGCGTGTTTTCTCTATCTCGGCTGCCAACTGCTCCGGAGAGGTGATGGTATGCTCGGTAAAGGGTACGAAGTTAACCGTCTGCAAGTAATCCTGACGCTCCTCGTCCGGCAAGAAAGAGAGGATCGCTTTACCGAGGCCGGTGCAATAGGCGGGCGCGTGCGCGCCGATGCCAAGATCCATGCGCAGGATTTCGGTACTGTTGATCTTGTCCAGGTGAATAACGGCACCTCGCTGCCATTGTCCGAGATTGACCGTCTCTCTGAAGGCGAGCGCCAATTCCTGCATGCAGGTGCGGGCATCGCTGCGAATCTCGAAGCGGTCGAGCTTCTTCATACCAAGTTCGAGCATTTTGAATGATAACGTGATCCGCCCAGTGCTCGTTTTTTCCACGTAGCCGAGATCACGCAGCGTGCTGATAAAGCGGTGACTGCCGGCCCGGTTGGTGCCGAGTTGGGCGGCCACCTGGGAAACGGACAGGTCTCCCTGTTCGGCCAGTACCTCGAGAATCCGTAACCCCTTGGCCAGGGAGGAGACAAAATAGTATTTCTCGTTATCCGACGACATCGCACTCCGTTTGCGGATGGCAACCGACTCACCCCCGCGCGCACTCGGTCCGTAACCATGGTCACGAGGCGTAGGGTGAGAGACCGGATTTTTGTCATGATATGCGTGACAATGTCTCTCTATCTGAGACATGAATAGGGTATGCGAAGACATCCCTTTTGTCAAGCCCTTTGCCCGACAGCGTGTCACTGGAAATATACAGTGCGTTTCCAGAATGTTAGACGCCTTTACGCCCGGACGATTGCGTCGTTATCGCACAAAACGACACTCCACCACCCTGCGTGGCGGCGTTCCGAAACAGTGTGCCGTCAACGGCAAACGATTAGTTTCAGCAGAGTCCTACTAGGGTATACTATGAACAGGTTCGCTCGAAAAACTCTGTATGTAGGTCAGGGATAGATCACATCGGATCGACCGGCCGTTTCACCGTCGCCAGACAGGACAAGGGGGGACCGGCCGTACCGCCGGCGAATACGATTGATAAGTGAGAGGGTGGGGCCGCGGGACACCAGCCACCGTTCAAAGGCAAATTTGCCCGGGAAATTCATCACCAGAACACCGACGATCATGGTCAGCAGACCCTGACCGGGAAGCACCAGCATAACCAGACCGGCCAGCACCAGCAGGGCGCCGACCAAATTTTTAACGACCAGCAGCACCAGCCAGGCAACCGGTGACCGCAGGGCGAGCTG
>JAZBPM010000115.1:0-2345 GCA_036351615.1 Desulfofustis sp. | reverse complement strand
GCTGCACCAACATCTGCCCGGTGGTGCGGCTCTACGACGACCCGGCGGAGCACCTCGACCTGCTGCCGCACCAGATCATCTACAGCCTCGGCATCGGAAACCGGGAACTGGCTATGGGCGCCCGGATGATCTGGAGCTGCTCCACCTGCTACCTCTGCCAGGAGCACTGCCCGAACCAGGTGGAACTGACCGATATTTTCTATCGGCTCAAGAATGCTGCGATCAAGACCATCGACTCAGGAGGCACAGCATGAAACTGGCGTTCTTCCAGGGCTGCAACATCCCGATCCGTATTGAACAATATGCCGTTTCCACTCAGGCCGTGCTGCAACGATTCGGGGTCGAGCTGGCGGTTGTCCCCGAATTTACCTGTTGCGGCTATCCGGTCCGCAACGTCGACGAGGAATCCTATATCATGCCGTCGGTCCGTAATCTGGCCATTGCCGAGAAAATGGGCCTCGATATCATGGTTATCTGCAATTGCTGCTTTGCCAGCCTGCAGAAGGCCAGAAGCGTGCTGGCCGGTGACCCGCAACTGGCCGCCAAAATCAACCAATTGCTGGCCAAAGAGGATCTGCATTATGCCGGAACCGGCGAGGTCAAACACTTTTTGACGGTGCTGCACGAAGACATCGGCGTCGAGGAAATCAAGAAACAGCTGGTCAATCAGTTCAGCGGCCTCGATCTGGCGCTGATTCTCGGTTGCCATATCCTCAGACCGCGCGAAGTGACTCAGTTTGACGATTCTTTCGTGCCGGCAATCACCGACGACCTGGTCCGTCTGACCGGCGCCACCGGCCTGGACTGGCAGGGCCGACTCGAATGCTGCGGCGCCGCGCTGGCCGGTCTGAACAACGAGGTCGCAGATCGTCTGCTCAACGAAAAGATAAACGGCGCCCGCGCTGCCGGTGCCGCCTTTATGGTCCCGATCTGCTCTTATTGCCACCTGCAGTTCGACACCAACCAACTGCAGGTCAGGGCCGGCGGGCCGGATTACGAGACCCTGCCGGTTCTGCTCTATCCCCAGCTGCTCGGCCTGTGCCTCGGAATCGATGAAAAGATTCTTGGTATCGAGCAGAACAATACCGTCAACGACCGCGTCCTCGACCAGCTGAGGGGCCTGCTCGGCCCACCGGTCGAGGATAAAAAGAAAAAGCGTCGCAGCGCTAAAACAGGAACGACTAATGAGTAAAATCATCGCTTTTGCCGGTAAAGGTGGCGTCGGCAAGACCACCGTGGCCGCCCTGGTCATCCGTCATCTTGCCAACAGCGGCCAGACACCGATTCTCGCCGTGGACGCCGACCCGAACAGTAACCTCGGCGAGACCCTCGGCCTTGCAGTGCCGACCACCATCGGCGACATCAGGGAAACCTTCATGCGCGACCCGCAGGGCGTGCCATCCGGAATGGACAAGGCCATCTACCTGGAGACCCTGGTCGAACAGGCCCTGATCGAGCAGCCGTCGTTCGATCTGCTGGTCATGGGCCGTCAGGAAGGACAAGGGTGTTACTGCATGGTCAACAACATCCTCAACCGCTTTACCGATCGACTGGCCGTCAGCTATCGCTACATGGTGGTCGATAACGAAGCCGGCATGGAACACTTGAGCCGGCGGACAAGTGGCCGGGTCGACAACCTCTACCTGGTCACCGACTACTCCCTGCGCGGTTTGAGAGCCGTCGGCCGAATCAATGCGATGCTCGACAGCCTTAAACTACAGGTGCAGGATCTCGGCATCGTCGTCACCCGGGCACCCGCGCAGCTCAACGACACCTTTCTCAGGGAAGCGGAAGAGATCGGGCTGCCCATCGTCGGGATCATTCCGGACGACCCGGCCCTACTCGATTTCGATATGGAAAAGCGCTCACTGCTCGAGTTGCCCGATGACTCGCCGGCGGTGCAGGCCGTCGATCGACTGCTCGCCGCCACCTGCCCGGCCTGAAAGCCGTCCACAGCAATCGGAATACCGGCACGACGCCGGGAGGAAGCCCATGGGAGAACAGGTTACCGTCTTTGCCGCCTACCCCTTTAAGGTCGGCCAAAAAATCCGGATCGAGGGCTCTCGGCGAGGGGGCGATTGGGAGGTTATCGGCGTCGACGAACATACCGTGACGCTGCGTTGCCCCATTTCCAAACGGGAGTTCACGTGGCCGATCTTCTGCTATCACATCGCCGACGAAGCAGACGCCGAGTGGCCGAAACCCTGAAAACAATGGGGTGTTTTATCACTAATCCCCATGACGGGACGTTACAAAGAACAATAGAAATCGGCGTCATGGTCGGAAGGGCTGGCCGGCCCTTCCTCCAGCTGCTGCGCTGCGGCCTGATCGGCTGGCCTCCGAGG
>JAZBPM010000114.1:0-5230 GCA_036351615.1 Desulfofustis sp. | reverse complement strand
TGGCCAGTTTGAAGAAGCAGGTCTGCATGATCATATTGATCCGGCCGCCAAGACCAACTTCCTGGGCCAGTTTGATCGCATCGACGTTATAGAATTTCAGTTTTTTGTCGTGGATGGTGCGGCGCAGATCACCGGGCAGATGCTCTTCCATCTCTTCAACGCTCCACGGTGAGTTGAGCAGGAAGGTGCCGCCCTCACGAATGCCCTCGAGAATATCGTAGATATTGACGTAGGTCGGGTTGTGGCAAGCGACGAAATCCGCCTCGTTGATCAGATAGGTGGACTTGATCGGCACGTCGCCGAAACGAAGATGGGAGATGGTGATGCCGCCCGATTTCTTCGAATCGTAGGCAAAATAGCCCTGCGCGTACTTTTCGGTATTATCGCCGATGATTTTGATGGCGCTCTGGTTGGCTCCGACGGTTCCATCGGAACCCAGGCCCCAGAATTTCGCCCGGATATTGCCCTTCGGCTCGGCACGGAAGCTCGGGTCGACGTCAAGGGAATAATGAGTGACGTCATCGTTGATGCCGATCGTGAAGTGTTTCTTCGGCGTAGCATTGGTCATGTTGTCGTAAACCGCCTTGACCATCGCCGGGTTGAACTCTTTGGAACTCAAACCGTAGCGGCCGCCGAAAATCTTCGGCGGGGCGATGCCTTTGTCGATGTAAGCGGCACAGACATCGGTGTAAAGCGGCTCGCCGACAGAACCCGGCTCTTTGGTCCGATCAAGGATCGTCACCGCCTTGGCGGTGGCCGGAACGGTACCGATAAAGGCTTCAATATCAAACGGCCGATAGAGTCTGACCTTGACCGCACCGACTTTCTCGCCACGGGCCACGAGTGCATCAACGGTCTCCTCGATGGCTTCACAGCCCGAGCCCATGGCGACAATTACCCGTTCCGCCTCGGGATCACCGATATAATCGAACAACTGGTAGTTCCTGCCGGTCAATTCGCCGACCTGCTGCATGCACTTGGCAACGATAGCCGGGGTGGCAAGGTAATGGTTGTTGACCGCTTCCCGGCTCTGGAAATAAATGTCAGGATTCTGCGCGGTGCCCCTGGTATCGGGACGTTCCGGGTTAATGGCCCGTTTTTTAAAGGCCCAATAGGCGTCCCAGTTGAACAGCTTGGCCATATCCTGGTAATCGATCATTTCAATCTTCTGGATCTCGTGACTGGTCCTGAAGCCGTCATAAAAATGCAGGAACGGCACCGAAGACTCCATCGAGGCCAGGTGTGCGACGAGGGCCAGGTCCATGACTTCCTGTACCGAACTTGAGACGATCATCGCAAAGCCGGTCTGCCGGGTGGCCATGACGTCGGCCTGATCACCGAAAATGGACAGGGCGTGAGCGGACAGCGAACGGGCGGTTACATGGAAGACGCAGGGCAGCAACTCACCGGCGATCTTGTACATATTGGGAATTTTCAGCAGCAACCCTTGTGACGCGGTAAAGGTCGTCGTCACCGCACCCCCGACCAGCGCGCCATGCACTGCTCCGGCTGCTCCCGCCTCCGACTGCATCTGTTTGATGCTCAGTTTCTCGCCGAAGATGTTTTTCCTGCCGGCAACGGCCCAGGAATCAGCTATCTCGCCCAGAGGACTCGAAGGAGTGATCGGGTAAATAGTGGCGACTTCGCTCATGCCATACGCGACATGGCAGGCGGCGGTATTACCGTCAATGGTTTGCATTGTTCCCTTCATCAATTCACCTCTACAATGGAATAGTGTTCAGTCGCGCTTTTCCACTCCACAGACTCGGGAAGAAAAGGCGAACAATAAGCGCGATGCCCGCCGCTTCAGCGCGGCAGCGGCAACATCACGCCCGGTGCCGTACCGCCTGGAAGCTGCGGCCGGCCGGTGTCTGGACTGACCAAGGCCCAAGCACTGTATAAAAAATTGCCCGCTTTGGCAAGCGCTTACTCCTACAGAGTCACGTTAAATTTTGATCCTTTCTATCAGGAGACTGAATAACGCTCGGGAACCTTGAAAAATTGTCATTCCGTCCAATCTCATCATTGCACAATCAAATTTTATCCTCGGAATATCATCTATGCCTGCGGTAAAATTTTCTTGCGCGCCTCGATTTTGAACGAAATTCTGAATTTTTCAAGCTCCCCGTTCAGCTTCACCGACAGGGAGTATTCCGGCCGCACGACGAGGAGAGGTGGTATCGTGCGGCCGGTGATCTGACGGTTGCCTATTGTTGTTGTCGTGCTTTCAATTCTTCCTGGTAATCGAGCATTTCGGAGATATGAAACACCTTGGTCTTCAAGCCATGCCGCTTGATGCCATAGGCAAGCTGAATCATGCAGGCCGGGCAGCTGGTCACCAGAATATCGGCATCAGTATTTTTGAGGTTCTTCATTTTCCGATCGAGCACCTTCTGCGACAGATCATAGTGGGTCAGCGCATAGGAACCGGCCCCGCCACAGCACCAATCGGCCTCGGCCATCTCCTTGAAGGTGACGCCGGGAAGGTTTTTCAAGACTGCCCGGCTTTCGTCCTTGATTCCCTGCCCCCGTACGGCATGGCAGGGGTCATGATAGGTGACAATTACCGAGCCTTTGCCTGTGCCTGTTTGCTGCTGCGGTGCACTTGCATGAGCGTCATGATAGCTGCCGGCATCCTCACCGGAGCTTTCTTTGCCGGCCTGATCATCGGCATAGAGAAACTCGACCACGTCTCTGATCATCGGCAATTCTTTATTGGCCCGTGCGGCGTCGCGTTCATCGTCTTTGAAGATTTTCGGGTATTTTTTCAAAAACGAGGCGCAACTCGAACAATCCGTGACGATCAGATCGACATCGAGTTTTTCAAATACGTCGAGATTCTTGCGCGCCAGCAGTTTGGTATTGCCAAGATCGCCGTACGTATAAGGCGGCAGGCCACAGCAGCAATTGTCTATCACGGTAACCGATTTTGCCTTGGCTTTTAAGGCCTCAAACGTTGCCTTGCCGGCCTGAACCTGAATGACGTCGATGCCACAGCCGACAAAATAGCCAATCTTCAGTTTGTCGCCGGTACCCGGATAAACGCCCGGTTTGATGGTGCCGCGAAACGAAGACATCGGCAACTTGTCGACCATTCCTTCGGCTTTCGGCAGATCCCGGCCGAAGATACGCAGCAGTCCGAGTGCGTTGGCTACCTTGGAGGCACCGGAATTCTTACCGAGCGCCACCGCTCGGGCAGCGACATGGAGGCGTTTCGGGTAGGGCAACAGATGCTCGAACAACAGACGATGAGCAGGCTTTTTACCGACCTTGTCCAGGTATTCGGCCCGGGCATTGAGCACCAGATCGGCGGTCGGCACCTTGCCGAAGCAGTTGGTGGTGCAAGCACCACAGCCGAGACAAGTAAAGAGTGGATCCTCCAGCTCTTCATTCCATTCCACGCGTTTTTCGATGATACCGCGAAGGAGCGCAAGACGGCCGCGGGCCACACCGCTTTCGTGACCGGTTGCCCGAAAAATAGGACAAGCAACATGACAAAAGCCGCATTTATTGCACTTGGCTATGTCATCGTAATAGGCTGATACAGTCATAATTTCAAACCTCGTAGTGATTTTATCGCTTCACAGTTTCCAATAGACCAGTAACCTGATACGCCGCTTGCCCTAAACTCTTCCGGGCAGGATTCCGGGAGCGAAAATACGGTCCGGATCCAGAGCACCCTTGATGGCATGACTCAGTTTCCATTCCGGTCTCGTCGAACCGAAGACATCATTGCTCTTGCGAAACGCCTCGGGTGCCTTGAGGACAACGACATGCCCCTGACAGCGTTTGACGAGGCTGTCGATTTTTTTCCATTGCTCTGTCGTCAGGTCGGTAAATCCTGCATGAATCCGGGCACAGGCCACGTCGAGCAACACGTGATCGGGCCGGACTATCCTCTCCAGATCCAGGTAACATTCAAGCACCCGGGCGATAATAACATCCGCCTGAAGGACGAAGGGACTCTGCCAGATTTTCTCGAAGACGCCGGTGTGGCATCCTTGCTCGAGCGGATATTCGCTATCGCCGGAAACAGCCAGCCCGGTGGACTTCATGACTTCCGCACAACGTTCGATCTGGCTCGGGACGACGATCTGCAGCCCCTCGAAACCGACCATCAATTTCCAGTTGTCGGCCTCCGGGACCATGGTGACAAATACGGCCAGCAGATTGGAGTTGGCGATCTTAGTAGCCGCTGCATAACATTTTTCGTGGCTTCCGACCGCGGCAACCATACGGCAGATTTCCGGACGAGTAGCAACCTTCCAGGTCGCCTCGCTGATCAAGCCGAGTGTGCCGAGTGAACCGTTCAACAACCTGGTCATGTCATAGCCGGCCACGTTTTTCATGACCTTGCCACCGGCACTGACCATGGAGCCGGTGCTGTCGATGTACTGCAGGCCGAGCAGCATATCTCGCGGTCCGCCATAGGATAAACGCTCAGGGCCGACGGCCGCCATGGCCACGATGGAACCGATGGTCGACTCGGGTTTGAAATACGGTGGTCGGAGTGGCAACCACTGGTTCTTTTCGCCCAGCTTCTCCTGGAGGGCAGCAAAGGTCATGCCGGCACCGGTGGTGATGAACTGGTTGTCGTTATCGTACTCGATGATCTCGTTCATCTGCAGGGTGTCAACGGTCTCCATGGGCGTCTCGGAGTAATTGCCGATACCGTTGAAGGTCCCATTGCCGGCAAAACGAAGTGCTTTCTTCTCTGAACGGGCCCGCTTGATGGCCTCCATGGCCTCCTTGACTCCGGCAGCCGCGGCACCTCCCGGTCGCTTCAGTATGGTCGGCTCGGACGGTGGCAACCGCTTCTGGCCTTCGGGCGGCAGCGGAATGATTTTGCCCGGGTTGAGCAGGTTGTCGGGATCGAGGGCGAGTTTGACATCCTGCTGGGTGTTGAGGTCGTTGCCGGAAAAGACCATGTGCATCGCTTCCTGCTTTTCGTGACCGATACCGTGCTCGCCGGAGATGGTTCCACCCAGTTCGGCGCAGACCTTCATGATGTCCCAGCCGGCCTTGTGTGCCTGCTCCAACTCTTCCGGCCGACGCGAATCGAACATCAGCAGAGGATGCAGGTTGCCGTCGCCGGCGTGGAAAACGTTGCCGACCGGGCGCCCATATTTTTCGGAGATTTCCCTGACCCCTTCCAGGGCTTCAGGCAAACGGCTCCGCAGCACGCAGCCGTCGTTGACCAGGTAATTGGGCGACAGGTTACAGATCGCCC
>JAZBPM010000113.1:0-4680 GCA_036351615.1 Desulfofustis sp. | reverse complement strand
CCAGCCGATGGCCGGGTGACGATCACCATCGACCGGGTTCACGAAGGATTCAAGGTGGACTTCGCCAACAGTGGCCCGGGCATTGCTGCCGAGGATCTTCCCTATATCTTCGAGCGATTTTTTCGCGCCGATCGTTCGCGGTCGAGAGGTCGTGGCGGTGCCGGTATCGGTCTGGCCATTACCCGCGAGTTGGTTGAAGCGCACGGCGGTCGAGTCGGTGCCGAAAGCACTCCCGGCGAAACCCACATCTGGCTGGTCATGCCCTGCTGAATCCCGTTCTTTACTTCTTTAGGGGACCTTTATTCAATCTTTACCTCTTCATTAATCGTCCTTTAAGACCGCTGGCTAGCGTATCAACAAGAGGGATTGGCCCTCTTGCTGATACGCGAAACCAGTTATAAGGAGGCAGGACGATGAAACAGACACAGATGTTCACCCTGATTGTGGTTTTTGTTATGGGCATGCTGCTGGCAGGGCCGGGCAACGGCCTGACGGCTGATACCGGCATGAAGGAAGCCGGCGGAACGATGATGCCGAGTGAGGGCGCCATGCCGGAAGCCATGGTTGAAAAAAACACGGAAATGATGAAAGAAGAGATGGCTTCCGGGATGCCTGAGCCGATGCCCGGTGAGATGGAAAAAAAGATGGATTCCGAAGAGATGCGTCAAGGGGCTGGGGACGACATGAACAAGAAGATAGAAAGTGGGGCACAGGGCGACAAAAAAATGATGCACTGACATCGGTAAACCGGGGCCCCGGTGGCGACATCGGGGCCCCGGTAAACAAGAGGAGGTCAGCAATGAAACTTTTTCGTTTATTTATCTTTTGTGTCGTGCTCAGTGTCGTCGGCATCGTGGCAGTGAACACGATGGCAGTCCAGCAACCCGGTCAGCAGCCAGCCGTCGGGCAAAACCGGGATCTGGCCACTGCTACCTTTGCCGGCGGCTGTTTCTGGTGCATGGAGGGCCCCTTCGAACGACTCGACGGGGTGGTCTCGGTGACGTCCGGTTACAGCGGTGGCCACACCGAAAACCCCACCTACGAGAATTACGCGCGAGGCGGTCATCTTGAGGTTGTCGAGGTCAGCTACGATCCGCAAAAGATCGGCTATGAAGAATTGCTTGATGTTTATTGGCGGCAGGTAGACCCAACGGATGCCGGTGGGCAGTTCGTTGACCGGGGACATGGCTATACCACGGCGGTTTTTTACCATGACGAGCGGCAGCGCCGGCTGGCCGAAGAGTCCCGGCGGGCACTCGGTTCAAGGGGCATTTTCGACAAGCCGATCGTGACCCCGATCATGCCGGCGAAACCGTTTTACGCCGCCGAACAGTATCACCAGGACTATTACAAGGAAAACCCCCTTCGTTACAAATTTTACCGGTCGCGTTCCGGCCGTGATGATTTTCTCGATCGGGTCTGGGGAGAACAGAAAGGGAATCAGGACATGAAAGACAAGGCGCTGAAAGAGCGGCTGACCCCGCTACAGTATCGGGTCACCCAGCAGGACGGGACCGAGCCGCCTTTCAAGAATGACTATTGGGACAACAAACAGGCCGGGATCTATGTCGATATCGTTTCCGGCGAACCACTGTTCAGTTCCCAGGACAAGTATGATTCGGGCACCGGTTGGCCCAGTTTTACCCGACCGCTGGTTGCCGAAAATATTGTTGAAAAGGAAGATCGCCAGTTGTTTACCGTGCGCACCGAGGTGCGCAGCAAAAACGGCGATTCGCATCTTGGCCACGTTTTTGACGACGGTCCGCCGCCGACCGGGCTGCGCTATTGTATCAATTCGGCGGCGCTGCGGTTTATTCCGGCGGCACGTCTCGAAGATGAGGGCTATACGGCGTTTGCCGAGCGCTTTGAGCAGTGAAGCAGGATGAACCGGTGCGGGCAGGGGGCCGAGGGTGCCACCTGCCGACCGTTTCTCTCAAGACGAGGCGATGCGCTCCGGGGCAGCGTGCCTTGCCCCTGCCTGAACCGCGGGCAGCGTTACCGTCAGGCGGACGGCGCCATTGCGGCTGGTAAAACGGTCAATGCTGGCGACGCGGAGAGATGTTTTTTGTGCGCATGCACATTTTGCGGCGGCAAGCTTCATGAAAATGGTTATTATTTTGCAGGTGTGTTGCCGGTCTCGTCAATTTTGACCAAAGTCAAGGATGCCCGAACCTGTTCATGGTACCATCAACACAATCAAAGCGGCGAAGCGCTTGCAACGGCCCGGAGAGCGGACGGCAGGTGGTTTGCCGGAACCACGAGAGGAGGTGTGCATGAAAGTAATACAACTCGGCGAGACGAACGAGTTTACGCCCGGAGCCATGAAACGGTTTTTTCTGGTAGAGGACTCACCGCATTTCAAGATTATCAATTTCAACCTGGACGCCGGAGTGACCTTCCCCATTCACTCCCACGACCTCGATGGTGAGCTGTCGATCCAGGTGATTGATGGCAGCGGCTTTTTCCTGGGGGACAACGGCGTCGAACTGCCGGCGAAACAAGGCGATATTCTTGTATCTCAAATCCGGGAACCGCACGGTGTGCGAGCCGTGGAGCGGATGCGGATAGTTGTGACCATTGCCCCGCCGATCTGATTGGCGGGCTGAGAGACGGTTCTGCGGTGGACGTGGTGCCCGGTGCAGGACTCTCATCATAACCACCTTCGAGGAGGAAGTACCATGGCAAAAACAGTAGTCATCGATCAGGAAGAATGCATTGGCTGCGAGGCTTGTGTCGAGACCTGCCCGAGTGTCTTCGCCTTTGATGACGATGCCGGCAAGGCGTATGTCATCGAAGGGCAAGAAGCTGGGGACGATTGCGTCGATGAAGCGGTCGCGTCCTGTCCGGCCGAGTGCATAACCTACGAGTAACCGGTATGGAAGTCAGGCCGGAAGAGGCGGCAGCTTTTTCCGGCCCTAACCCTCAACCGGCGAGTTGTCGGACCTGCTCGTAGCGGAAACAGTCCAGCGTGTGGTCGTTGACCATGCCGACGGCCTGCATGAAGGCATAGCAGATTGTCGGACCGACAAAGCTACATCCTCGTTTCTGCAACGCCCGTGACAGTTTTCGAGACGTTTCGGTCTGACTCGGGATCTCTTCGATAGCGTGGTACTGATTCTGCTGCGGGCGGTAATCGACGAATTGCCAGAGAAAGGCGTCCAGACTGCCGAATTCCTCTTGTATTGCCAGCACGGCGAGGCTATTTTTTACTGCCGACTCGATTTTTCGCCGGTTGCGCACAATCCCTTCATCGCCTAACAACGCTTCAATTTCCGCCTGGCCGAAGCGGCTGACGGCTTCGATAGCAAAACCGTGGAAGACCCGCCGGTAATGATCCCGTTTCTTCAGGATGGTCAACCAGTTCAAACCGGCCTGGGCACCTTCCAGGACGAGCATTTCAAAAAGGATGCGATCGTCGTGCCGGGGAACGCCCCACTCGAAATCATGGTAGTCACGGTAGAGCGGGTCGTCGCCGCACCAGTTGCAGCGGGGCAGTTCCTCGTTCACTGACTGGCCGGCGACTGATCCGGGGTGAGCGGACCACTTTGCTGCGGTTCGCAATCTGACAGGATGGAGCAGCCGTCGTCTTGAGGCGGCAACGGCAGGTCGGACAGCGTCGATTGACCGATCCGGGTCGGCGGAGGCGTCAGCGGTTCAGCAGCGGCGCACTGTTTTCGCAAAATCCCTGATACCGTTTTCCCCCCTGACGATGGTGATCCGCTCCGCTTCCCTGCTGAGCAGCACCGGTACCTCGGTGATGTCGAGTTTTTTCAGGAAATCACGGTTGATCTGCGGGCGGTAGCCGCTGGTGAAGTGCACACCGGGAAAGGTGAATGTGGTAATGGTATCCACCGGGTTGAAGGCAATGGCACAGCGCGAACTCGTCTCCATCTCTTCGATGATCGTCTCGCAATGGTTGCAGGTGGATGAAAAGAACAGGACATACTGATGCTCACTGTCTGTTCCCGGTTCAAAACGCGCCATGGTCCCATTGTCGAGAGAAATCGAACGGTCGCCTGCGGCGCCGAAGTCCAGGCTGGCAAAAGCGAGCATGACCGAGGAGAAGATGATGATCCCTTTGGCCAGCTGTTTCAGGCCGAGAAAGAGGTTGCATAGGGCGATCAGAGCGAGGATGGCAAGACAATAGGAACAATAGATCTGGGCTATATCCATCTGAAACGATAACAGCACTGCTTCGGCGGCCAGGGCTGCCAGCAGCAGCAGGCTGACGAACCCCCGCCAAGTGTCCGATCCGCGCCGGGCTTGGACCAGTCCGAAGGAGACGATCAGGAAAAAGCCCAGACCGGCCAGGTTGAAATAGAGCGGTTCCACGGTGGTCATGCTGTCGACGATCCGGCATCCTTCGTCGAGACAGATGCCGGAGCCCTGCAGATGGAGCAAGACCACCTGAATGGCGGTGACGATGGCGCCGGCGATGGCGAGCAGCAGGCTGAGAATCATATCTTGTTGAAATGGTATACAATGGTTAACATGACCTGGACATATTAGATGCTTGAGCAATAATGTCAATATGCAAACGAATCTGGTGCAGGTCGGCTATGCTGCCCGAGGGTATGCGGTGAGAGTCGGAGGCAGCCGTCGGAAAGACGGAACAACGTTCGGGGGGCGGAAATGGTAGTCAGGATATTGCTGGCGGCATTTACCTCGCTGGTGGCGGGT
>JAZBPM010000112.1:0-6191 GCA_036351615.1 Desulfofustis sp. | reverse complement strand
TGCGTTTGCGGTCAGTAGGCTTAACTTCGTCGTTTTTTGCACTCCTAAAATTCTACCGTCTCGTAATTTCAGTCAATTAGCTACTACTTGGAATTGCTAACGTAAACTCCTCCACAATTATAGCTTAGCCATAATGCAGTCGCATCTCTGCGTACGACAAAACTCCTGAACCCAGACCCAACAGCAACGAAAAGAGGCATACCACGACTCATTGCTGCGCCTTCATTTCATTTCTTTCTTCTCTCATTCAGGTTAGGATAGGGCATAGCGAAGTTACAGACGATGATAATCATCGCGGCGTCCGCTGAGGCAATCGTGTGGTGCCGCGTACCGTTTTTTGGACACAAGGAATATGAACCCCATCTGTATCGTAGACGATCAACCGCTCATCTGTTCCACGGTAGCAAATATTCTCGAAGATGAAGGCTATCAGGCCCTCGCCTTTGCCGACGCAGAAAGCTTCTGGCAGCGGCTCGACTCCATGGAACCCGCCCTGGTGATGCTCGATATCTGGCTGCCGGGCACGGACGGACTGCAGTTGCTGCAACGGTTGCATGAACGTTTCCCCAAACTGCCGGTCATCATGATGAGCGGCCACGCCGGCATCGAAGCGGCCGTTGCCGCCATCAAGTTCGGCGCAGCCGATTTCATGGAAAAACCGTTGCATTTAGAAGTCCTGCTGGACAAGGTCAAGTCGGTCCTGAACCAACAGCCGGTCCGGATCGATGCAAGCCTCCCGCCGGATGCGAGACGTGCCGGCGATGCGAGCGAAATGCCGCCGATTCCCGGCGCTGTGGAACTGGTCGAATCACCGGAACCGCAGCGAACCCTGAAGGAAAACGTCGTTCTCAATGGGGTTGGACTGCTCAGCGGCAGGAAGACGGGCATCATCTTGAGCCCGCTCGGGGTCGACGAAGGGATCGTCTTTCAAACACTCGACGGTCAGACTATCCGCGGGCACATCACCTCGCTGCGCAATTATCATAAACCCGCCGAGGCCAAGACCTTCTCCGCCAACTCAACAACGCTGGACAACGGCAGGCACCAGGTGCGTACCGTCGAGCACCTGATGGCGGTTCTTTCCATGTTCGGCATCACCAATGCCTTGATCAAGGTGGGCGACGAAGTACCGAACATCGACGGCTCTGCAAAAGACTTCTGCGAGCTTATTACCCAGGCGGGAATCACCGAACAGCCGGCCACCACCCGCATTGCCGTCATACGCCAAAAAATCGGCTTCGGACCTGAAGGTAAACACGAAAAACACCTTTATGCGGAGCCATTCGACGGTTTTGAAATTGCGATGCGGGTCGATTATCCGCCACCCATCGGCGAACAGCTTCTCACCTTCAATCCTGCACAGCGGTCCTTCGCCGACGAGATCGCGCCGGCCCGGTCATTCAATACCTTCGAAAATATCGACATGGCCCAGAAACTGGGTACGGTTGGCAGCGGCTACCTCAACTCCCATATCATCATGCACGACGGCAAGGTCATCAACACCGCACTCCGCTATGACGACGAGTTCGTGCGCCACAAGATCCTGGATATGATCGGCGATCTCTCTCTCCTCGGCTACCCCATCCGGGGGCGTATCACCGCCAATATGACCTCGCACGGCTACAACCACGCCTTGGTGGAGCGGCTCTATCAGGCGCTTCAGAATACTGCCGCGCAAGACTGAAAGGTGGCGTCGCGCTTCTGCCCACGGATCCCCTCACTTCTGGCCCCGGCGAGCATCCGGTTGCTCCTCTGATGGACGCCATTTCCGTAGCGCGGTGTTCAAGAAGACGGCGGTGCCGAGACAGGTAGCAGCACACACGAAAACCAAGCCAGCATAGAGCTCGGGCGGCATCGCCCACGCTCCGAGTTCGCTGCCGCGTTCGACGACAACCATGGCTATCTCTGCCCGTGGCACCATGCTGATTCCGATCATCAGCGCCCCTGAACCGCCGGTAAACAAACGGGCGGGCACCCCTGTCCCAAGAAGTTTGCCGAAAACAGCAACCAGCGTCAGCGCCAGGCCGATCCCGACAGCCGGAGAGACAACCGACGGATCAACCTGAAAACCGATATGGATGAAGAAAAAAGGGACAAAAATCAGATCCAGGCTGCGGTAAAACGGCTCAACCCCATAGTTTTCACGGTGCCTGCTGACAAGCAGCCCGGCAAACAGCGCGCCGATCGGCAACGAAAGACCGATGCCGCCGGCCAACCCGGCAATAAGAATGCCGCAGGCGACAACGAGAATGAGCACCGTCGCTTGGTCGCTGAACTTGTCGGACAACGCGGTGAGCGGCCCGACTAACGCTTTCCCGGCGAAGATGATGACGACGATAAAAACCGCACAGCTGACGGCAAATTTGACTGCTTCCGACAGCAACAGGGATTTCAGTTGGCTATCTCCGGCAATTGCTGCCAGTTGCTCCACTCCTCCCTCGTGCAGGACCGGGGCGATACTGAACAGCAGTGCCATCAAGGCAACACCGGAAATATCGTCAAGTTCTGCGGTATCCACGAGGAGTTCGCCTTCTTCGCTGGCCAGTTTTCCATGGTCCTTCCAGACCGCCACCGAAACACCGACGCTGGTTGCCGTCATCGCTACACCGGCGAAAAGACTCGGGATCACCGCGAAATCAAAATAATAATGGACCACAAAGTAAACGGGAATTCCCCCCAGAGCCATGTTGGGCAGCCAGATCAGGCTGGCCTTGGGTAATTCACGGACCAGCGCGTGCAAATCGCTCTCGATACCAACCCGGAACAGCAGAACGATGACGCCGAGAGCGGCAAGAAAAGAGAGCAGGGTCTCGCTGCGTTCGTCAACCAGGCTAAACGTCTGATTGATTCCGGAGACCAGGACACCGAGCAGCAGATAGCCGAGCACCGGCGGCAGCGACCACCGTTGCAGCACGATTTTGACTGCCAGGCTGAGAATCAGCAGCAACCCGAAACCACACACCAGTAGCGGCACTCCGGAGTTCAGCTCAAATGTCAGGTACCCGCCAAGCATAATGCCATCCGATAGCTGCAGGGCAGCGACGGTTCTCACCATCGCATGGTGATCATGCCCTGTCGACGGTCACTACATCGCCGCTGCTCACCGTCCGCAGCACCGACGGGTCTCCTTCCATCATACCGACAATGTTGGCGGCACTGATCAGCCGGCACTCGTCGCCCTGGGAGACCGGAGTCGGGCCGAACAGCAGGGCCAGCGCGTCACCGTCGAGCCAGAAGCACACCGCTCCCTTCTCGACGACCGTTGCGGCATCGGGCTCGGGGTCGGCAGAAAACGGGACGGAAAAATAGACCTCCTCCCCCCAGACATTGGCCCGCCCCGAAACCGGCAATGCGTCGAGCAGGCGATGTGCCGTGGGCGTGTCGCGCAGCGCTGCCGTAATCTTGCCGGCAGGCCAGGAAATGATAATCTGTGGCATACGCTCCTCCGGATAAAACGTGACTGGTCGAACCGGCGCGGCCGCCGGCATCCCCCTCCTTGATGAGTATCACAGACCGCCGGGCAATTCAAATCGAGACATCGCGTCCGGGTCGTTCACCGTGCGCTGGTGGCCGGGAGAGAACTACCGGGAACCGGACTACAGGGACAGCGAAAGCGTCAAGAGCAATAATACCGGAGTCCTGCCGATATCCGTCAACAGGCCCTGACCATTGGAAGCAGATTCGATCACAGCCGGCTCGGCACTGAATAAACCGGTTGCTTCCTAACTTGCGGTCGGCTAGGCTGATTGACTGCAATAGTGCCGTTTCGCTCCTTCGGAGCGAGACCAGATACCCCGTTGACATATTTCTACAAACTGCTGGTTACGTTCTGAAGGAGCGCTTCATGGAAAATTCTCCAAAGAAACTGGATGAGACCTCTCGTTTGATCTTACACCGAACGGGAAAGAGTGAAATTCGCAACGGCATCAGTGTCATCGTCAAGGGAGAAGGAGTCTGGGTCTACGATCAAGACGGCAGGCGCTACCTGGACCTCGACGCCGGCATGACCCGTCCGGTGCACGTGGGCCACGGTTGCCGGGAACTGGCCGATGCCGCCCATGCCCAGATGTGCCAGATGGCCTACTACACACCGATGGGCTTTGCCAACTTGCCGGCAATGGAACTCGCCGAGACGCTCGCCGGCATCAGTCCGGCTGCGATCAATCGGTTCATCTTCGAGTCAGGCGGGTCCGAAGCGGTAGAAACGGCCATGAAACTTGCCCGGCACTATCATTATTTTCGGGGGGACAAAGGTCGTTTCAAAATCGTGTCCCGGCGCGGTGCCTACCACGGGGTCAACGGCATCGGTCTGCGGGCGCTCGGCACGGTAATGCCGATGCGCCAGGTGATGGAGCCGTTGGCGCCGGGCGCCGTTTTTATCGAATCCCCCTATTGTTACCGCTGTCCGTACCGAATGTCGCCGGAACACTGCGACATGGCATGCGCCCGTGATCTCCAGCGAATCCTCGAGTTCGAAGGCCCGGACCAGGTTTCCGCTTTCATCGGCGAACCGTTGCAACAGGCGTTCGGTGCGTACAAGCCCCCGGCCGATTACTGGCCGATCATTGCCGAAACCTGCAAACAACACGGCATCCTGCTCATCATCGACGAAGTGATCTGCGGATTCGGCCGGACCGGCACGATGTTTGCGACCGAACAGTTCGATCTGCAGCCGGACCTGATGACCATGGCCAAAGGGCTGACCAGCGGTTACCTGCCGCTGGGGGCTGTCGGCTGCAGCGATGCGGTGATGGAACCGATCGAGATCCTCAACCACCTGCATACCTACGGCAACCATCCGGTTCCGTGTGCCGTCGGCCTGAAAAACATCGAAATCTTGCAGCGCGATCGTCTCGTCGACAATAGCGCAACCATGGGGGACTATTTCCTCCAGGGGCTGCAGCAGCTCACCGGACACCCTTCCGTCGGCGAAGTCCGCGGCACCGGCCTGTGGCTGGCCATAGATTTCACCAGTGACAAGAAAACGCGAGCCCCCTACCCGACCGCCAACCTGATGAACCTGCTGGTCCGCGCCAAAGAGAAGGGGGTAATCACCAAGACCATGGGACTGGCGCTCGAATTTGCCCCAGCACTGACCATCACCAAGGAGGAGATCGATTTTGCCCTGAAGGTGATCGAGGAGTGCATCACCGAAGAGGAAGCCGTGCTCGGTCTCAGGTAAAAACCGTCGTCACCCTCGCCGGGGTGATCAGTCACCCCGGCAACGCTTAACTTCGTCGGCCGTACCACTCAGCGTTTATCGGGCAGACAGGCGCCGAGGTGCTCCGATCCGACCGGGCAAAAGCGCCGCAGCCCAGGCCGGTCATCTATCAGTTCTCTTTTGGAGTGGCGTAGAAATAAAGCAGATGCTCCGTGTCGCACACCACCAGCATTGAGTCCCCCGCAAAAACGATCCCTTCAGGCTTTTTCACCGCTTTAATACTCCACCTTCCGAGCACTTCATAGCGATCGGGATCCAGTTTCAGCACTGCCCGCTCCTCGTCACTGACCAGCCAGAGCGCCCCCTCGTGCCAGGTGGCCGCCGAAATGTCTCTGGCGGCATCGAACGGGAAGGCAGCCCGCACCTGAAAGGCATCATCCAGTTCGAGGATGATCACCGGATCCTTCTCGATGATCAGCAAGAACACCTCGCGCGCCGGGTTGAAGACAATGCTCTCGTAACCGCTGTTGCGTTTGCCGTCATAGGGTATCGAAAATGTCTGCTCCAACACCAGTCCGTCGGGATTGAAGCGATGCACCAGTCGATTGCTCTCATCGGCCACATAGATTTTCCCTGCGTGACTATACACCCCTTCAAAATCGCCCCCCTGAAAGGATGACCGGGTGAGCACCGTACCGTTTGCATCAGTCTGAAAAAGAGCGCCCTTATCGCTGACGATCAACAACGACTCCCCGTCCGGGTGCAGACAGATGTCTGATGGTTCAACAATATCGGGTGCCAGTTCGACGACGCGATAGGGGTCGGATGCGGCACATCCCGACTGACAGGCGAGCAGGACGAGGGCGACCACGGTCCCGATCAAACACTGCTTCGTTATGGCAATTACTGCCCGTTGAGCCATTTGCAAAACAATCTTTTCGCCCAAACTCTGCGTTATGCTCAAAATTTTATCCTCGGAATATCATGTATATGCCTGCGGTAAAATTTTTCGCATGCCTTGATTTCGAAC